>JAYEOP010000164.1:30985-41676 GCA_034723125.1 Bacteroidota bacterium
AAGGCAGTTTATGACCGCTCAGTATATATATTGTCGCGAAAATATCGAATATTGAACAAGAAATTATGAATAATGAAATTTGCTGATCACAAAAATTGCTCAGAGTCATCTTTTTACTTCAAAATTCAGTATTAATAAATAGTGCCTCTTAGAAAACTATCTATATTTTGAATAAATTTTAAAAATAATGAAGATACTAAAATTAGGATTTAATTATGGCTGAAAAGTTTGCTGTGAAAATCGGTGTTTATGGAATATCCCAGAAATCTGTATTTATTGTCCAAGTGTGTATCTCACACTAAATCCGCCATTTGTAAAAGCTGTAGGATAGCTTGTAGAAATAACAGGTTTTGTAACATTTCTATTAAAAAATAATCTAAATGTTAAATTATCATTTACCACATAATCAATTACAGGTTTAATCGTAAGCATGTGATTACCACCTACCGACTCACTTCCTTTTCCATCTAATCTGGTACTGGTAGATCTGTTGTTTTTTAATGTAAAATCAAATCTAAAGTTTAAATCATTTTCAAGTAATGCAGGTTTTCCTTTTACTTTAAAAGGTAATTTTATTTCTCTTGCTCTGTAGCCAATTCCTATGGTAAAGTCTCGGTTTCTTACTTCTGTCATCTGAAAATTTGAGAAACTAAATCCTATTGTTCTGCTTGCCCTGTACTCAATACGAGATGTCCAATTATTTTCCCAGTTTATATCAATTCCTAATAAAGGACTAAGTTGTTCTGATATTGTTATTTGTTGTATTCTATATTCAGTAGTCAGGTTTTCGCCTCTTATCCAGCTTTGATTTTCAGAATAATCAAGGTTGGAAGTAAAATTACTAATTGTATAGGTTGACCTATAAGAATGATTAATATTAATGTTTTTCACAAAATCTTTAAAAATATCTAATTTACCAAGTCCATTATAAGTAAGTCTCCAGTTAGGAGCAGGAATTTTTCTTAATGGATTAATGCTATATGTTGAAGCATTTTGGTTAGAATAAGCAGAAAGGAAAGCCGGAATTATAACATCCTGTGATGTTCCCGAATATCCTTTTGGAAAATGTGTGCTGTCGTCAATTACATAACTTCCAAAATAATCTTGTGATAAACGCTGAGCGATAACAAAACGATTATTTAAAAATTGCTCATAAACTTCAGAAATTTCTTCGTCCCATTTTCCTTTTAGTGCTGTAGGAAAGCTCCAAAACGATATACTATAGCTTCCATTTTCAACAGGACTCCTAAGTGTATGTTGTTCAAGATTTTCGTCATAATTAAAAATTCCTTGAGTGTTGTGAACCTCTCTTCTTGTCATGTCAACGTTTATCTTAAAACCCTTTACAGGTTCAATGTTTGCCTGTAAAGTTATGTTTTCTGTACTTGATGCACTGTAAAGAGAACTCAATAATGGGTCAACACTTAACCATCCGTTTTGTCCAGCCATCCATTTAAAATTAGTGTCTTGAATACCAACAATAAATGGCAATCCGGGAGCATTTAAGTTCCAATTATTTCCAATAAATTGAGGATCTTCAGAGAAGCCGGGTAAAGTTGTTCCATTATTTAATGTATAATTTATACTGATATTTCGTAAGCTCATCATTACTCTTAATACACCTTCAATTGTTTTAACAAAGCCTTCATTCATGTCAACATCGTCCTCTTTCATTTTTTCTTCTTTTTCGCCATCTTCTTCAGCCTCTTTTTCTTTTGTACCTTTCACTTTTTTAGTTTTTCCTTTTTCCTCTTCTTTTAGTTTCTTAAATTTCTTTTTTCGCATTTTGTCAACATTGCTTTTTCCTCTATTTATTGTTTTCAAAAATGGGACTTTTGAATATAAAGATACAAAATTCAATTGACTGTTTACCTGAAATGTTTGTGAGTTTTGAATTGTATTACCGAGTGAATCATTTGTTGGTGGAGCTTCTTGCCAATTATAGCTTCCTGTGTAATTTGCCCGTGCAGACATCCAGTTTAGCATTGGTAATTTCCTTAATGGAACATCATAAGTAAGATTTACTTTTTGATTAAGATTCTTTTTCTTTCCGAAAGTCATAAAACTTTCCATGAGTTGTTCTTTTGATTCTCCAGTAATGGCTCCTGCTGGCTCTTGGAAGTAGGCATCAATATTAGTATTGTAAGAAAAGCGTAGAGATCTGGAAAGGTTATGACGATAATCAAAAGTACGTTTCATTGTAAAATTTTTGTCATAAATTGGTTTTACAATAGTTCTTGTATTTCCAGTATTTCTATATAAAATTTCACTGTATCGTCTGTCTATTTGTGTTTTAAAAGAAAATGCTTGTGGTAGTAAACCAACATTAAAATCAGTTATTAGTTTCAGATGTTTTGATCTTGAAAGTTTTTTGAAGGGTGTTATTGATTTTTGCTTAAAAGTATAATTATAATTCAGGATAAATTGCTGACTCTTTTTAAAACTACTTTCGGTATTAATATCTCTTTTAAACATATCAGAATAAACATAAGAAAGAAGGAAGTTTTCAATATCATAAAAATGTGCTTTTCCACCACTCTTACGCATTTTTTGAACATTCATAAAATTAATACTTCGTCTTTCTGTAAAGGTTTCAACAGCATGTAGTATTGAATCTTTATCTTCTTTGTTTTCTTTTGCAATTTTAAGCCTTGTTTCAAGTAAAATATCGGGAGCCAAAGGATTGTATTGGGGGCGAACACTTTGCATTGAATAGTTGTAATACATTGGAATTCGGACACTTGCTTTTTTAGGAAAAAGTTTTCCAAGCTCAAGAAATGTTTGAACATCAAAACCTTTAGAATTTTCTTTGCTTCTTTCTTGTAATTTTTGTTCCAGCCCGCCAAAACCAACAGTGGTAATATTACCTGAGGCAGTTATTTTTCCAAAATCAGCTAATTTTGTTGTTGCACGTCCTATTGCTGCCCATCCACCTTTTTCATTAAAATCAGTTACTCGTAATTCATTTATCCAAACAATACCACAATGAGAATAACCAATATCATTGGGGTTCCAAGGGTCATTTTTTGATGGGTTTCTTACTCCAATCATTATAACCTTTACATTACTCAAGTCAGGATTTCCTTTAACCGTAATTTTTCCTTTTCCTTTTGAATCCATTTGTGAAAAAGGTAAATTAATTGAAGCCCCTGATGATGTTTCACGATATTGCTTTACAACAAAAAACTCTTGAAATTCAATGTCTATTTCATTTGCTTCTTTCCATATTTCAGGAGGATTATTTTTAACATTACTGTCTGTTGGGTCTAACGGAATTTCGTATTCGTAATAATTACTGCTAAAGTCTGTACCCATTCGTATAAATAACGAAAGGTCTCCTTTTTTAAGTTCTTGTCCTTGACTTGATTCGGCATGAACAAACATTTTTAATCTTTTATAAGTTCTAAGATCAAAGGAGGTGTTTTTATATGCAGCTTTTGCTTCTCCATCGCTCAAACATGTAGAGAATGATAATGATTGCTCATTTTGTTCAAGAAGTTCTGTGTATGAATAGTCAACTTCTCTTTCAATTCCGGGGGGAAGAACATAAGGTATAGGTTCTCTTAATCCATTTGCTTCAATGTTAACGGTTGAAATATTAAAATTTGAAGTGTTAATTGGATCATTTCCTGTATATTCGGAAGGAGAATTTAAATCATAAAGATATTTTCGCCAATCACCTCGTACTAATTGCAACCTTGCAAAACGACAAACAACAGGTTCATTAAAGTTGCTCATTATTAAACGCATAAATCGTATTGATTTAAAATCACGAATTTGTCCGATACGTTTTTCATAAGAACGAACGGGTATTTTAAATTGATACCAAGTAACTACATCTGATGTTCCGTCTTTAAGTTTTACCGTTGCATGAATTTTATCAACGATATTATTTTGTCCAACAGTCATTGATGGATCATTTTTGGGTTTGATTTTTATGGCGTATTGATAATATGATTCTATTTCATTTAATGTGTAATCATTATTAATGTCCTCAACATTGGGGCTTAAGGAACCTGATGAAGTAAATTTATCACCTGCGTTCGGTACTGGTGAGTTATTTTCTGAATTTATATAATATTTATACCTGTCAACAATATTTGCATCGGCACTATCTAAGTCGTCTCCTCTGAAAAAATGATAATTATCTCCCGATGGATCTTTGTAAATATCGTTATAAGCTTTTGTTGTTAAGCGTGTTTGAAGATTATCTAAAAAAGTGTTTTTATGAAATATTCGTTCTTGTTCATCACTTAGTCCATCATATCCAATATCCTGATATTTTCGTGATTCGGGGTCATTGTTAAATGCATAGTTTATGGGTGTTATTGAAGGTACATATCCCCATACGGTTTTTAATGAATTGGTAGTATCTGTTTGGCTGTCCTCCGGGAATCCATTTTCAAAAGTTTTAATTCCATCTTTAATAATATCTTCTGAAACATTTCCAAGATGAATATAAATAATTCCACCTTCAGGTGGATTGTCGGGAAAATCAGCATAGGGGTCCATTAGCCAAAATTCCAAATACTCAATGTTTGCAGCTTCAAAATCACTTGTTTCTATTGCTCTCATTATTCCAGCCCAGTTCAATTCGGAATTTTCTAAAAAACCGTCATTATCAATACTGTTTGCATCAAAATTATAAGCACCTCTTTCGTTAGGGAAGTATGCGAGGTCAAAGGTCCTTAAAGTCTGGGGAACACCATTTGACAATTGTTTATTTCTAAAGACTTCATTTATTAATACCTCTCTCATACTGTGTTTAGAAAGCATGTCATTATCAATATTATCTGGAGTATATGAATTGCTACGAAAAAACATATCATCAATTATGTACCACGATAATCTGGCACGACCATAATTGTATTTTAAATCATTAGAAAGACCGCCATAAGGAAAAAGATTGTTTTGTCCTTTTGGTGTACTTGCTAAAACCCAATACGCACCGGTTCTTAAATCATAAGGTACTTCGCTTCCTTCAAAGTCATCAAGGTATGACGTTCCGTTTGGACCAATTACTTTTGGATGTCCGGGAAATAATTGAGCGAATTCTCCTGACAAAAGTATTTCAGATTTTGCTTTTGTTTCTATAAGTGGAAGTTTATCAACCATTTTTGTAAGGAATCTGGAGTCTGTTCTGTATGTTCCGTCTAATCCAACAATCACATTACTAAGTGGTTCATCACCAATGTTTACTTTCTGAGTCATTGGTTTTTCTTTCAAATACAAAAAGGTACTTCCCAAATTAAAATCTTCATTAAAGCGATAATCAAGTCTTGTTCCTATTAAAGATTTTTGTTGAATTTGGAAAAATGTATTACTTTCTGCGGATATTTTTATGGGTTGTCCTGAGTTTAAAACACTTTGATTTATAATTTTTACTCGTCCCAAAGTATAGTCAACAGTATAGTCAACATTTTCTTGAAGTTGCATTCCTCCTGCAGAAACTGTTACTGAACCTTCGGGGATATTAATTGCATTTAATGAAATTTCAGAACCTGATGCTCCCAGATAAAAACCTCTGAGGTAAAACTTGTCAAACTGTTTAAGCTGTTCTGCCTGAACTTTTGTAGAATCATAAATAGCATTAAAAACGTATTTGTCGGCAAGTGCATCATTTTCAAATTTGTTACGTAATGTTTTTCCAAAAGGTTCAAGGTAAGGGAAAATAATTTTACCGGGACCTGTTAAAATTGTTCTGCCGTCTAAAAAGTCAAATACACCATCAGCAGACAATTCGTTTTGACTATTTAGCCTATCTAGTCCAAGCACTTGTAATAAAAACTGATTTGATAATTCTGTTTCTGAATTTTCCGGGATATAATTTAAGTTTGCCCCTGTTTTATCGTCTTCATAAATTACTTCAAGTCTGAATTCGTTTGATTGAATTTGTGAAGAACCGAGACTGTAAATGTTTTTCATCATCAAGTCCCACATTGGAATATCTGTACGAGAAGATGTGCTTTTTAACATTTTTACAAAAAGGACATTTGGATTGCTAGGGTTTGGAGGTATATCTTGAGCAAATTCACCGATTTGTTTTCTTGCACCGTTTATGGTGTATTCATAAGTTACAGCAAGAGCATATCCTGGATTTAATCGTTGATTTAAAGAAATGTAACCTAATTGTGAATTTATTGAATATTCATTTTTGTCTAATTTGCGAGCATTATCAATTTTTAAGTAATCTTTGCCATTAAAAACATTATACGGAGCATTATTTAAGTCTGACAGTTTCAAGCTAACGGTAGCATTTTCTCTATAAGCAGGATCTGATTTTAGATTTTCATACAAAGTATTTGCATCATTGTCGGGAAAGTCAGACTTGTGTGTTATAAAATTGCCGGGTAATGGATTGTCGGGATGAGAGTTCCATGGATTTACTTCACCAAGGTCAGAAAATGCTACAATGTTACGTACATCACGGTGATCACCGGTTTTATTAATAACCCACACTTCTACTTTAGTAATTTGAACACCTGAAGTTATTACAGGTAATCTTTCTAAAGCTTTTTCATATTGATTTCTAAAATATTGATTTAAAAAGAAGTGTTTGTTATCATCATATTCTAATGCTGAAATACTGTATTGAGTTTTTTGTGCTCCATTTTCAAGAGTTATTTCTTTCTTCTCACTTTTTTTCTGTGAAAACACTGTTGTTACTGTCATTTTTCCAAACTGCAACTTTGTTTTTATTCCAAAGAGACTTCTACTTCCGGTAATAAGTGTTCCTTTTATTGGCAATGTTACGTTACCTGCTTCAAGTAGTTTTACGATGTCATCTTCCTTACCTTCAAATCTAAGTTTTATTTCGTTGTCAAAATCAAAACTGCTTTCTGTATCGTATCCTATTCCCAATCCAATTTTGTCACCAATGTTTCCGCGAACATTCAATTTTATTTTTTGATCAAATTTAAATTGTCCTGTTCTTTGTTGCCTTAACGACCATGAAGGATTTTCCACTTTGTTGTGATCATAAGAAAAGATTAGTTCAGCAGAACCTTGTGGTTTGATGTCAATTCCTCCTCCAATAATGTCTTCAATTATTTCAGGGGTTTTAATGTTTAAATTTGGTATTAATCCACTTGATTCACCTTGTAAAAAGTTCTGTGCTTTTGATCTTTCTTTGAAATAATCTTTTTGAAATAGTTTATTACTTTCTCTAATGTATTCACTTAAAGAATATTTTTGTTCAACTCCAATTTTTAATCCGTTAATTGTTTTGTAAGTGGAATAATAATTTAAAGTTGAATCAAGGTTTAAGTGAGTTTCAAAAATACTTGGTGTTTCAAAATCTAGAGAACTGCTTTTTTCTCCACTTAAGGGGTCTTGCGATTTGTCTTTAATAGGGTATTTTAAGGTGTCTTTTTTGTTTGATGAAGAATCATCTAAAAAGGAGGTGTTTGGGCTTTTTAAATCATAATTTTTATTTATGTGAGTGTATCCCAAAGAAACAAACAAAGAAAGTAAAATTACAATCAACACAGTAGGAAATGGATGGAAAAACCTTTTTATCATTGTCAAATTCGCTTCTTCAAATATTTTAATTACAACCTTTTTAATGAGAGTTTAATAATTTCTTCAACAGTTAATGTTTCGGCTTTATTCTCTCTTACAACTTTTCTCACAACTTTTTCAGCATCATGCTTTTTAAATCCCAGCATAGACAAAGCTCCAATTGCTTCTTCAAAAGATGAATCGGGTAAATTTAATCCAATAATTTGTTCATCAGTTTTTTTCTTAAATGTATCTTGCAATTCAATAATCATTCTTTGTGCTGTTTTTGAGCCAATGCCTTTTATTGATTTTAACAACGCAACATCTCCTTTTATTATTGCCTCGCTTAGTTCATTTGTTGCTAAGGATGACAATATTAGAATTGCGGTGTTTGTGCCAATTCCTGAAACAGAAATTAGACTTTTAAAAATCTCTCTTTCCTCTGTTGTAAAAAAGCCATACAAAATATGAGCGTCTTCTTTTATTGTCAGGTGAATTAGTAATTTAATTTTTTTCGCACCTGCAATTTTTTCGTGTGTTGATAAGGGAACATTTATTTTATATGCAATCCCCCCAACATCAATAACAGTGTATGTTGGGGTTTGTTTTGCAATTATTCCTTCTATATATTCATACATATTTTTTATTTTTCCTGTTCTTGATATTGGGCATCAATAACAGCAACAGTTGCCATATTAACAATTTCTTCAACAGTACTGCCCATTTGCAAAATATGTACAGGTTTTTTTATTCCGTTAAGAACAGGACCAATAGCATTATTATGACTCATTTCCTGAATAAGTTTATAAGCAATATTTCCTGCAGATAAATATGGGAATATTAAAGTATTTGTTGGTTTGTCAATTAATTTTGAAAATGGAAAATTCTCTTTAAGTAGTTCATTATTAACAGCAAAATTTGCTTGTATATCACCATCAACAATAAGGTCAGGATGGTTTTTTTGTAATAATTCAGTAGTGTCTTTAACGAGAGTTGGAATTCTTCCATTGTGTGAACCAAAATTTGAATACGATAACATTGCTATTCTTGGTTCATATCCAAATTTTTTGACTGCCTCAGCAGTATCAAGTGTAATATCGTACAAATCTTGTACTGAAGGATTCATATTAATTGTAGTATCGGCAAAAAAGATAGGACCTTTTTCTGTTAACATGATATACATTCCTGAAACCAGTCTTGAATTTTTTCCAATAATCTGTAATGCAGGCTTTACTGTGTTTGGGTAAGTTGTTGTAAGACCTGAAAGCATTGCATCTGCATACCCATTTTTTACTAATTTTGGTCCAAAATAATTTCTATGTCTCATTTGGTCTCTTGCAAATTGAAGTGTAATGCCTTTTCTTTTTCTACATTCATAAAAATCTTTAGCAAACTCTTCTACTCTTTTTGCTTCTTTTTCTGACCTTGGATTAATTATTTCAACACCATTAATTTCTAATTTATTTTCTTTGATAATTTTTCTGATCTTTTTCTCTTCACCGAGTAAAATCGGAATTGCAATCTCTTCATTGTTTACAATTTCAGCTGCCTTTAATATTTTATAATTTTCGGCTTCTGCAAAAACAAGACGTTTAGGATTTCTTCTTGCTCTGGATTTAATATTTCGGATAAAGGCTGAACCTTTTCCTATTCGGCTTTCTAATTCAATACTATACTTATTCCAATCTTTTATTGGTTCTTTTGCTACACCTGTATCCATTGCTGCTTTTGCAACTGCCATAGAAACATCTACTATTAATCTATGGTCAAAAGGTTTGGGGATAATATAATCCCTTCCAAAACTTATATTTTTTTCTCCATAAGCAATATTAACTTCTTCCGGTACTGGTTTTTTTGCTAGCTCTGCCAATGCTTTGATAGCAGCAACTTTCATCTCTTCATTTATTGTTGTAGCTCTAACATCCAATGCACCTCTAAAAATAAATGGAAAACCAAGAACATTATTTATCTGATTTGGATAATCGGATCTACCGGTTGCCATAATAAGGCTATCTACTGCATCTTGTGCATCTTCGTAACTTATTTCAGGATTAGGATTAGCCATGGCAAATATTATCGGGTCATGAGCCATAGATTTAACCATTTCTTTTGTAAGAATGTTTCCTTTAGATAAACCAAGAAATACATCAGCATCTTTAACAGCTTCTTTTAGAGTTTTTATCTTCCTTGTTGTTATAAATTGTTTTTTATATTTATTTAAATCTTTTCTTTCATCTGTTATAGCACCTTTGCTATCAAGCATTACAATATTTTCCTTTTTAACACCAATTTTTATACACAATTTAGAACATGAAATTGCAGCAGCACCTGCACCATTTACAACCATTTTAAGCTCACTAATTTTTTTCCCAACAATTTCACTGGCATTCAACAGAGCAGCAGATGAAATTATTGCTGTGCCGTGTTGGTCATCATGCATTACAGGGATATCAAGAGCCTCCTTTACTCTTTCTTCAATTTCGAAACACTCAGGTGCTTTTATATCTTCAAGGTTTATTCCTCCAAATGTTACAGAAATAAGTTTACAAGTTTCAACAAATTTGTCAATATCTTTTGTGTCAACTTCTATATCAAAAACATCAATATCGGAAAATGTTTTAAACAATAATCCTTTTCCTTCCATAACGGGTTTGGAGGCATCAGCTCCAATGTCTCCTAATCCTAACACTGCTGTTCCATTGCTAATAACTGCAACAAGATTTCCTTTTGCGGTATATTTATAAACGTCATCTTTATTGTCTGCAATTTTAAGACAAGGAACTGCTACACCGGGAGTGTATGCTAATGCCAAATCTCTCTGACTATTAGTTGGGGTAGTTGCTATAACTTCAATTTTCCCTGGTTTACCTTTTGAATGATAATCCAATGCATCTTTATCTGTGAATTTTTTAGCCATAATATTTTATTTTTTATTAATTTTTTATAACAATATTTAACAGGAATCATTTTAATTCCTTAAAAATTTCGACACAAAATTAATCAATGTAAATCAAAACAACAAATAAAAAAATATTCTTATTTGTTAAAGACTTTTTCTTGATAATAGGGGGGTTCTATAAATACATTTCTTTTAAGAAACAAAGATAATGAATAAGATGCAAGGCACAAATTTTTCTGAATAGCCGTCCGCGTGTCGCTGAAGCTTTAGCGGAGGCACAAGCTATTGAGAA
>JAYEOP010000165.1 GCA_034723125.1 Bacteroidota bacterium
AGTCTTAAAATGATTTTCAGCTTCTTTTTGCCCCAAATCCTAAAGGGAGAAGTAGCTAAAAATCAGGACTCCCTTTAGGGGATGGGGCAATTCCTGATTTTCAAAACCTGCACTCATTACTTTTTAGAGTGGACTCATGAATAAATATTGAAAAAAAATAATTCAAAATAAGATTTCAAGAAATATTCTCATATTTCCAAAATTACATTTTTTATTTGATGTTTATTAACAATAATATTTTACTTTTGATGTCTTAAAAAAAATCCTATTATTAATATAATAGAGAGTTCTTTAATTATTAACAAAACAAAAAACTATGAGTTTAAGTATAATAGGCAAATCTATAGCTGAATCAGCAACATTAAAACTGAATCAAACTTTTGCTATTCTTAAAGCAAAAGGAGAACCTGTAATTCATCTTGGCGGTGGAGAACCAAAGAGTAGAGTTCCCATAGACGCAATTACTGCAATTTCATCTCATCTTAATACAGGTGAAGTAAGATACGCACCTGTTGATGGTAGCATTGATATGAAAAAAGCAATTATTCGTCATACAATGGAGAATTACAATCGTAAGGTAGAACCTGAAAATATTATTGCTTCCAGTGGAGCTAAACAGTCATTAATGGTAGCCTTACAAGCAATACTTGACCCTCAAGATGAAGTAATATTCCCCACACCACACTGGGTTTCATATCCTGATATGGTAAAACTTTGCGGAGCAATTCCTGTAGCTGTTACTCCGGAAGATGGAACTTTTACTCCACGACTTCAGGATATTGAGCAAAATGTAACTTCACGTACCAAAGCTATTATTATAAATAGCCCCAATAACCCTTCAGGTGCTGTTTATCCCGATTCTTTTATTAAAGAAATTGTTCAGTTTTGTGAAAAAAAAGGGATCTATTTATTAATGGATGATATTTATCAAATGTTAGTTTTCAATGGTATTAAGCCTGCAAACCCATTTGATTATGTTACAGATTTTAGCGAAAATTCTAAACTTATAATAATTAATGGTGTTTCTAAAGCTTATGCAATGACAGGCTTTAGAATTGGCTGGGCAGTTGGCAATAAAACTCTTATAGAAATAATGGCAAACATTCAAGGACATCAAACATCAGGTCCTTCAATTTTGTTACAAAAAGCAGCAATTGGAGCAATCAATGGAATTCAATCAGGAATCCAAAGTTTAAGAGCTACTTTAGAAAATAATCGTAAAATTTTAGTAGCACAACTCAAAGCATTTGATGGTGTTCACTTACTTCCTCCTGATGGCACATTTTATACTTTTGCCGATTTTAGAGCATACGACAAAGATTCAACAAGATTATCAAAATTTATTCTTGATAAAGTAAGTGTACTCACAATGCCGGGAGTAGAATTTGGCATGGAAGGTTACTTGAGAATTTCATTCTGTGGTTCCATAACTGATATTCTTGAAGGAATTGAAAGAATGAAATGGGCAATAGATCCAAATTCTCCAAATGAACTTTATATCGGAGAAAGAAAACTTGTAAGAGACTGGAACTAACAAATTCTTCAATCTCAAAAATTAAATTACAAAAAAGACAGTTAAAATGAAATATTTAGAATTTAATACACCGGCAATAAAGCATGCAAACACATTAAAATCAGATTTTGGTTTAGAAAATCATGGATTAGTTCATCTTGATACTATTTATTGGAACCTACCAACACCCGCATTAGTTGAAGAAGCTGTATTTCGCGGAGAAGGACGATTAGTAAATGGTGGAGCATTACATATATTTACAGGAAAATGGACTGCTAGAGCTGCCAATGACAAATACTTTGTAAAAGAATCAAGTACAGAAGATAAAATAGACTGGGGAGAATATAACAGACCCATGACAGCTGAAAAATTTAATGGATTATTTTCAAGATTGCAATCATATTGGCAAGGTGAAGAATTATTTGTTCAAGATACTTATGCAGGAGCCAATCCTGAATATCGTCTTCCTGTAAGAGTTATTTCCGATAAAGCATGGGCTGCTCATTTTGCAAGAAATATGCTACTCGTTGAAAAAGATCTTGCAAGTCTAAAACAATATGTACCTGACTTTACTATTATGGTTGCCCCAAAATTCAAAGTTGATCCAAGAATCGATGGTACATTAAGTGAAACAGCTATTGTTATTAATTTTGAACAACGACTTGCCATTGTTGCTAACTCTGAATATGCTGGTGAAATTAAAAAAACAATTTTTACGATAATGAATTATCTTATGCCTTTACAAGATGTAATGTCTATGCATTGCTCGGCAAATGTCGGCAAAGATAAAGATGTAGCATTATTTTTCGGATTAAGTGGTACAGGTAAAACTACTCTTTCGGCTGACCCAAAACGTAGTTTAATAGGTGATGACGAACATGGATGGAGTGATGATTCGGTTTTTAATTACGAAGCAGGTTGTTACGCAAAAGCAATTCGCCTTAGTGAAGAAGCAGAGCCTGAAATTCATGCATGTACATATAAATTTGGAACAATTCTCGAGAATGTTATTTATGACGAAGCATCTCGTCAAATTGACCTTGATGATGAAAAAATTACGGAAAACACTCGTTTATCTTATCCTTTAGAATTTATTCCAAATTCTGTATCTGATAAAATGGTGAAATCCCAACCCAGTAATATTATATTTTTAACAGCCGATGCACAGGGTGTTATGCCTCCTATTGCAAAGCTTTCTATGAATCAGGCTATTTATCATTTTATTAGCGGATATACTTCAAAAATTGCAGGAACAGAACTTGGATTAGGCATTGAGCCAAAAATTACTTTTAGTGCTTGCTTTGGTGCTCCGTTTATGGTTCACCATCCTTATTTTTATGCTAATTTATTACGTAACAAAGCTGAAAAATCAGGTGCTCATATTTGGTTAGTAAATACCGGATGGGTAGGCGGAAAATTTGGTGTAGGTAAACGTATTTCTATCAAACATACTCGTGCTATGCTTAACGCTGCTTTAGAGGGAAAACTCAATGAAGTCGAATACAGAAAAGATAAGTTATTTGGCTTTGATATTCCTCTTTCATGCCCGGGTGTTCCCGAAGATGTTTTTAAACCATCAAATGCATGGGGCGATAAAGATGATTACTGGAAAAAATATGATGCTTTAGTTTCAAGATATATTGAAAACTTTAAACTTTTTGCCGACTATGTACCAGATGAGGTTAAAAGAGAAGGTCCTAAGAGATTGAAGGATGTGATGTGAGAAGAAGTGCCTTGAGTACTTATGAGTTAAAAACTAAAAGTGAAGTGTTACGGATAAACAAGAAGAAGTACTTAAAGTGCCTAGAGTGCCTAAAGTACTTAGAGTTATGTGTTACGGATAAACAAGAAGAAGTACTTAAAGTGCCTAGAGTGCCTAAAGTACTTAGAGTTATGTGTTACGGATAAACAATGCTATTAAAATTTTCAACCCCAGCAAAAAGTATCTCAAAAGCTTTCAGATAAACAAATCACCAAATAAACAGTCCTCAGTCAACAGTTCGCAGTCAAATTCCAAATAAACAAATCACCAAATAAACAACTTAATGACAATTAAATGACAGCGAAGCAAATGACCACTAAATGACTATTGAAACAAATAAAAACAAATCACCAAATAAACAGTCCTCAGTCAACAGTTCACAGTCAAATTCCAAATAAACAAATCACCAAATAAACAACTTAATGACAATTAAATGACAGCGAAGCAAATGACCACTAAATGACTATTGAAACAAATCACCAAAACTTGTCCGCATGGATCACCAAATAAACAGTCCTCAGTCAACAGTTCGCAGTCAAATTCCAAATAAACAATTCTCCT
>JAYEOP010000166.1 GCA_034723125.1 Bacteroidota bacterium
CAGGCAGGTGAGATTTTTATTTTTTGAGACGAGGCGATGCCTTAGCATCAGTGAGTTGAGAAAGATAAAAATATCGCAAAAAGATAGGAATCTAATTTTGCAGAGTTTTCTTAGAGACACTAAATAAATGATTCCATTTTTTATCTTTACAAACATACAAGAACCTCCCTTTAGGTAAATCTCATTTTTTTCTATTCAATCATCTATAAAATCTTATTTTTGCAAAAAAAATAAACTATGAATTTTATTGAAGAACTAAGGTGGAGAGGTATGATACACAATATTATGCCAGGTACTGAAGAGATAATTGAAAAAGAAATGGTAACCGCTTACGTAGGTATTGACCCTACTGCCGACTCTCTTCACATCGGTCATCTTGTTTCAATAATGATGTTGAAACATTTACAACTTGCAGGACATAAACCAATTGCACTTATAGGCGGAGCAACAGGAATGATTGGTGACCCATCGGGAAAATCCAAAGAACGCAATCTAATGAATGAAACTGAATTGAAAAATAATGAAAAAAAAATAAAAAAACAACTTTTAAAATTTCTTGATTTTAATTCCGAAAAACCAAACAATGCCGAACTTGCAAATAATTATGACTGGATGAAAGATTTTTCCTTTCTTGGTTTTTTAAGAGACATTGGAAAACATCTTACTTTGAACTATATGATTGCTAAAGATTCGGTAAAAACACGAATGGAAACAGGTATTTCATTTACTGAATTTTCTTACCAATTAGTTCAAGGTTATGATTTCCTTTATTTATTTGAAAACAAAAATTGCAAACTTCAAATGGGTGGCTCCGATCAATGGGGAAATATAACTTCAGGTACCGAACTTATAAGAAGAAAAATAGGTGAAAATGCGTATTCTTTAACCTGTCCTCTTATCACAAAAGCTGATGGTGGAAAGTTTGGCAAAACAGAAGAAGGTAATATTTGGTTAAACCCTGATTATACATCTCCTTATAAATTTTACCAATTCTGGTTAAATGTTTCTGATGTTGATGCAGAAAAATATATCAAAATTTTTACACTTCTTTCAAAAAAAGAAATTGATTCAATTATAATTAAACATCATAATGAACCCCATAAAAGGATTTTGCAACAAAAACTTGCAAAAGAAATAACAATTATGGTGCATTCGGAAAAGGATTACAACAATGCGATCAATGCTTCTCAACTTTTATTTGGCAAAAGCACATTAGAAGATTTACAAGAAATTGATGAACAAACATTCCTTTCTGCTTTTGATGGTATTCCACAATTTGAAATAAATAAAAATAATCTTAAAAACAAACTCAATGTTATCGACCTTTTAGCAGAAAAAGATCAAATATTTTTATCAAAAGGCGAAGCAAGACGATTTATTAAAGGTGGTGGATTAAGCATAAATAAAGAAAAAGTTCCGGATATAAATTCCGATTTTGACTCTAGCAATCTTTTATTCCATAAATATTTCTTAGTTCAAAAAGGAAAGAAAAAATATTTTTTGATAATTGCAAAGTAGAAAAAAATTGCAAGTTTCATTTTTAGGGGAAATTCTATAGGGGGGGGTTCTATAAATCACATAATAATTTTGACAAAAAAAAATGCTGTACTAAAAAGTACAGCATTTTTTAACCAAAATTGTCTGAAACACTAATTTATTCCGTAGGTGCTTCTTCTACAGGTGAATCTTCAGTTGCTTCTTCTACCGGTACGTCTTCTTCAACAGCTTCGTTCATTTCTTCTTCAACATCAACTTCTTCTTCAACTACTACATCTTCGGCATCTACCTCTACTGCGTCAACATCAGCTTCTTCAACTTGTTCTGTTCCTTCATCTTCTTGGTTGTCTGCTTTGTCATTGTTACAAGCAATAAATGCTACCATACCAAGTAATGCGATAAATACAAATAATAATTTTTTCATTTCTAAAATTTTTAGTTAAACAAAATATTTTAATTCATAACTTAATAAGAATTATTCAAAAAGGTAACCCAAGTAATTTAAAAAAAATAACAAAATGATTAATTAGTATGCTTTTCCAATATTATTTTTTAAAATTTGAAAATAAATAAAACTTGAAGAAAAATGAAAAATTCGGGTTACTTTTATTATATTTTTATATTAAGTATGAAAGAAAATGCATAAAAGCAAAAAAACAGAGAAAGATTTTATTGTAGGACTTAAAAAAAATGACAACTTTTCTTTAAGGTTTTTGTATAAATTGCATTTTCCTATGATTTTAAATTTTGTTCTTAGTAATAATGGAAGTGAACAGGAAGCTAAAGATGTTTATCAAGAAGCTTTCATAGTTTTTTATAATAACATTCATAACACAAAATTTAAGTTGGAATGTAAAATAAAAACTTATATTTATTCTGTTAGTAGAAGACTATGGCTTAATGAATTAAAATTCAAAAAGAAAACAGTTTCTAACATTAATGATGTTGAAGAATTTTTAATTTTTAATAAAGAAGATGAAGATAAATTACAAGAAGATGAGAAAAAGTTTGAAATTATTGATGATAGCTTTAAAAAATTGGGAGAGCCATGTACAACTATTTTAAAAGATTTTTACATACATAGTTTATCAATTCCGGAGATTGTTGAAAAAATGGGATATACAAATACAGATAATGCAAAAAATCAAAAATATAAATGTCTTAAAAGACTTAAAAAAATATTTTTTTCAAATTATAAATAAAACGCAGATATGGCAATAGATTTACACACATACGAACTTATTGACAAATATTTGCTTGGTCAACTAAGCGACAAAGAATTTAAAGATTTCAAAAGCAAACTTAAAACCGATCATGAATTAGCAGAGGAAGTTTCTTCACAAGAAGAGCTAATAAGTTTAATGAAAAGTTATGAGAAACGTAATAAGCTTAAAAAAGATCTTGATAATATTCATAAAGAAATTGATGTAAATAAAGTTAGGAAAAAATTGTACGAAGCTTATTTACCAAAAAAGCGAGCAAAAATTTGGCACTATGCAGCAACAATTACAGTTGCTGCTTCCGTAGCAATAGCTTCACTATTTGGAATTTTGTACTATACAGGCTTAATGAATTTTACTGATAAAATGGAATCGTTTTCTGAGTTAAAAAAAAATGTAGATAAAATCTCATCAACCCAAAGATCAATTTGGAAAGCCTTTGTTAAAAGTCAGGAAAAGGAAAAATCAACAAAATATAGTGGTACTTGTTTCTCTGTTTCTACCAATGGTTATCTTGCAACAAATTACCATCTTGTAAAAAATGTTGATTCCGTTTTTATTACAAATAAAATTGATTCAGTTGTTAAATACAGAACAGAAGTTATTTACAAAGATGCAATTCATGATTTAGCAATTTTAAAAATTACCGATACAACATTTTCCTCTTTTGGGGTACTACCTTTTACCTTTGGCGGCAAATTAGCCGATTTAGGTGAATATGTTTTTACCTTGGGATATTCAAAAAAAGATATTGTTTTTGGTGAAGGAGCAATAAGTTCTCTTACAGGTTATTTTGGAGATAGCTTATCTTATCAAATATCAATTCCTTCAAATCCGGGAAATAGTGGTGGACCTATTTTCGATACGGAAGGAAATGTAATAGGTATCCTTAGAGGAAAAAATTCAAAAAAAGCTAATGCCACTTATGCTATAAAATCAAATTTTTTAGTCAGTGTTATGGATTCAATTGCTGTTGACACCAATCTTGTTATTCCTGAAATAAATAAAATAAACAGTTTAAAGTGGAAAAAACGCACACTACAAATTAAAGATATTATGCCTTTTATTTTTACCGTAGAGGTTTATAGGTAGATTTTTGAGGTTCTATATTGATTTGTGTGGGTGAAAATATTAAAGCCACAGACTTCGTCTGTCGAAGACATGCTAATACTAAACCGCCATCAAGATACTGAAATTAAAACATTTCTTTTCGCCCTGTTTTTCTTCAAAAAATTATTCCGTAGCTATGGCTATGCAAGAATTTTGTGAAGAAAAACAAAACAAAAATAATTTATTTTCTTAATCAGCATCTTAATAGCGGTTTAGTATAAGTGTAATAAAAGTAAGCCTTTGTCTGTGAAAAATTTGATTACCCACAGTATTTGACAAAGAAACGTTATTTTGGAGAAACCTCCTCCTATTATTTACATTGAGTCAATTAATATATTCCAAAAAACAAAAAAAAGGCTCTCAAAAATGAGAGCCTTTTTTTTAATAAAATAATTAGCTGATTATTCTACAATTAACCTTTGAGTTGAAGAATTGCCATTTACACTAATTTTTAACATATAAATACCAGAATCTAAATTGTGAGTATTCAATTTAATATTCTGATTTCCTGCATTTAAATTTTTAGTTGTTTCAATAACTTTTTGACCAACTACATTAAATAGTTCAATATTTACTTTTGTTCTATTTTCTAAAGTCAATGAAATATTAGCTTCTTTAGAAACAGGATTTGGATAAACACTCATATTTAATGAAAAATTATTTTCTTTAATACTTATAGGACGTGTAAATGCTCCTATTAGGTCATTAAGAATATCATCAACAGGAACTTTAACATAATAGATACTATTTTCTGAAGGATCATCTTGGTTTTGTACTTCAGTTCCTGGAAATTCGTCTTCTTGGAATGTTAAGTGAAGATAGTTATCTACTCTTTTTCCAACTGTTGCAAAAACGTCTTCAGCAAAAGGATTTTTACTAATGTTTTGTGCATTAGCCCATGTTTGTCCATTATCTTTTGAATATGTAACATAAACATCACGGAAGTTTTCATTGTTTATTATAGAAACAGCTGTTTCAACCGGTGCTGTATAAATGAGGAAAATATTTCCGTCATCATCAATTGCTGCAACAGGCATTGTTACAAGAGCTGTATTTCCATAACGTGCTCCTTGAAGTATTTCATTGTTATCTTCATCTCGTCCCCATGTTTCAGGATTGATAGTTATTTCACCGTCTTCATTTTCATCAATCATTGATGTTGTATTAATGAGACCTCTGTTGGAATAAACTTTAAAGTACTCATAATGAGATAAAATATTATCAATAATTTCCACTACAAAAGAATCAAGAAGTATTGTTGAATCAGGAGGAATTATTGTTGAGTCTGTTGGTAATCCTGTTGCTGTATCAAAAGTATAAGTGTAATAAATTGGCCAAATATCTTTTGTTAGGCTAACAGTAAAAGGATTGTTAATGTCGTTATAAAGTTTAAGTGCCATTGATTTTTTTGCAGTTTTAGAAACTGTTGAATCACTAGTATTGAATGCGTAATTCCATGAAGTGTCATTCATAAAGGTTACTTTGTTTGCAACTTGATTATCAACATAAAGTCTGTAAACAGTAGTGTCTTTCCATATTGTATCGTTTACCAACATAGAATCATTTGTTGAAATATCGTTAAAATATTCAATACGACTCCAATTTCTGATAGGATAATACTGACCATCTCCAGGTTCGAAGTCCCATCCGTGAAGTGTTCCCCAAAATGCATGACAAACTTTATTGTCATCAACAAGAACGTTTACTGCACCATCATTGTAACGGAATGTAATTGTATCTCCTTGGAATTTTGGTTCAGGCCAAACAAAAGAATCAATAATTGTTCTTTCCCATGTATCGCCATAATCTAAAGATTTCCAAAGAACAATATATTTTGCAATTCCTCCTACTAAAATAGCTACAACATTATCTTTTACATCCATGGAATAAACATCACCACTACCAAATGAGAAAATTTCATCATTATAACCGGGAAGTGTGATTTTATCATCAACCCATGTATCATTTTTCATATCATAACGAGAAAAAACCATTGGTCTTTTAACGTTATTTTTTACAATAAGTGTGTCAGAATAATTTCCAATTACATAAAGATAATCCCCACTTGTTGCAGTTCTTGGCCATATTGGTCCAGTACCGTTATCTTTTTCAGTTTCTGCCCACACTGTTGAGCCGATTCCATCATTAGTATTTATTGAATAGCCACCGCTTCCGCCAGCATTAGAATAATGTGATAATACATTCTCAATAACATTTGTACCGTTATCGTAAGATGTAAGATTTGGCCAGCCTGTTCTAAGCATCTCAATTCTAGATGTAACGGTTGAAAACCAATCTGAACCATCAAAATGATTGTAACCCGAACCTCTTGTTGTCCATGGACTTGAATTTGGAGACGTGGTCCAAACGGCAGATACTTTTCCGTCAGAATAAACTTGTATCCTTCGTGGAATTGATGCATTGGTTTGAAGACCATAATTAGATAATCCGATTTTAACCCATTCAAAAGAATAATTTACTGATGTAATTTTCTTCTCTTCAGGTAATTTAAAAGGAACTTTTACAGCCGAGCTACTTCTGTAAGAATCATCATAAGTAACAGCTTCTTTTTGAATTTTTGCTGAATTTTTGTATTTCTCTAAGTTATTAAAATGTTTAACTTGCTGAGCATTTGCCACAAAAAATCCAATACTCAAAAATAAAATTAATAGTTTTTTCATTTGTTTAAGGTTTTATTAAAAAATAATAACATTTTATAAGTTGCAAAGGTAAATGAAGAATATTGAATATTAAAATCTATTTAAATTATTTTATTATGTATTGGAAGTTAGTAGTATATCTAATGTTTTGCTGTTCAAGTTAAATTTTCTTCCTAGAAAATTATTTGTAAGAATACCATGATAAAGAAAAATACCGTTTCTTGCGTTTTGTTTTTCCCAAAGATAATTTTCTATATTTCCAGCATTAATTAAATCAACAAGCAACTGTGAAAGAATGTTGCTAAGTGCAACTGAAGCAGTTTGTGGTACACGTGAAGGGATATTGGGAACACAATAATGCGTTACTCCGTGTTTTGTAAAAACAGGTTTTTCCAATAAAGTGGCTTTTGATGTTTCGCAACAGTTTTCTTGGTCAATGCTAATGTCAATTAATAGGCTTCCTTCTTTCATTTGGGAAATCATTTCTTCAGTAATTAACAAATTGGTATTGTTGTTTTGAGATTTGATAGCACAAATTACAACATCTGCATTTTTAACAGCGGTATTAAAAATATCAGGTTGAAGGATGGAACTATAAAATGGCACTCCTAAAGTATTATGTAAATCTCTAAGCTTTTGTACAGAATTATCAAATACTTTGATGCTTGCACCAAGTGCAAGTGCATTTTTTGTTGCATATTTTCCTACTATACCTGCACCGATAACCACTATTTCTGTCGGTGGAACTCCTGTTATTCCGCCCAAGAGAATACCTTTTCCATTTGTATCGGATAAATATTCGGAAGCAATAAAAACCGCTTCTCTACCAGCGATTTCACTCATAGATTGCACAATTGGAAAAAAGCCGTAATCATCCTTTAAAAACTCAAAAGAAATAGCTGTAGTTTTTTTCTCAATTAATAGTTCAAGTTGTTGTTTTTCAAGATGTGAAAGGCTGAGTGAAGAAATTAGTAATTGATTTTTTTTTAATAGTTTTATATCTTCAATTGAAGGAAAAGCAATTTTAAGAATTATATCGGATTGATAAACTTCTTTTTTTGATTCTGAAATTATTGCTCCTGCTTCTGAATATTGATGATTAGTAAATCTTGCATTTATTCCTGCATCTTTTTCAATAATAACTTTAAAATCATTATTTATTAAAATATTTATTGCCGAAGGTGTAAGTGGTACTCTCTTTTCGTTATCGGATATTTCTTTGGGAATACCTATGGAAAGAGATTTTCGTTTTGATGTATGCTTTACATATTCTTCTTTTGTAAGAACAGATGCAGATTTTGCTAAAATCTGTATTTCATCTTGTTTCAATTTATCCATTATCCTTTAGTTAATTCATTAAAAAAATCAAAACCAATTTACAACAAATAATTATTCTCTGCAAATAAATGTTCTTTTTGAGTTTTCCGTTGTTTCAATAAAAATTTTTGTAAAAAAATCAGGAAGCATATCATCAATTTTTTCAGCCCATTCTATAAAAACATATTCATCTGAAAAAAAATATTCTTCATATCCGAGTTCATAAATTTCCTCAGCATTTTTTATTCTATAAAAATCAAAGTGATAAATATTTTGTTTACCCGAATATTCATTTAAAATAGTGAACGAAGGACTGTTAACGATTTCATTAACTCCCAACTGAGTGCATAATTCTTTAATAAATGTTGTTTTGCCTGCACCAAGGTTGCCATAAAAAGCAATTTTTTTTGATTTGCAATTTGATAATATTTCTGTTGCAATTTCCGACAGTTGGTCAAGATTTTCACATTCCCATTTTTGCATAAATCAACTTTTACTTTCTAGTGTAATTACAGGAATAAGCATTTCTTCCAAAGAAATTCCTCCATGCTGAAATGTATTGTTGAAGAAATTTACATAATAATTGAAGTTATTTGGATAAATAAAGTAATTATCTTCTCTTGCAAAAATAAATGAGGCACTCAAACTTCTTTGTGGTAATTTAAAATCTTCTGGATTTCTGCATTGTAGTACTTCATTAGAATTAAACCTCAAACTTTTTCCTTGTTTAAATCTCAAATTTGCTGTTGTATTTTTATCCCCAACCACTTGTGATGGTTTATTAACTTTTATGGAACCGTGGTCGGTACTGATGACAAGGTAGCAATCCAATTCTGCAATGTTTTTTATAGCCTCGTACAAAGGTGAATGCTCAAACCAAGATTTTGTTAAAGACCTGTAAGCAGTTTCATCCTCAGCAAGTTCTTTTATAATTTCCATTTCTGTTCTTACATGAGAAAGAAGGTCAATAAAGTTGTAAACTATTACAGTGAGGTCTTTTTGTGAGTAATTTCGTATGTTTTCGGATAATTTTTTTCCCGCTTTTGGAGATGTTATTTTTTCATACTCAATTGATATATCTTTTCTTAAGCGTTGTAAATATTCTTGTAAAAATTCTTTCTCGTATTTATTCTTTGATCCTTTTTCTTCATCAAATACCCACCTTTCTCTATTATTTTTATAAATATCAAGAGGCATCATTCCTGAAAAAATTGCATTTCGTGAATAATTTGTAGTAGTAGGTAAAATACTATAATACATATCTTCATCAATAATCCTGAATTTGTCGGTTAGCAAAGATTGTATTGTTTTCCATTGGTCAAAACGAAAGTTATCTATTAAAATAAAAAATACAGGCTTGTTCTTTTTTGTTAGCGGAAGTACTTTTTTTAATAATAATTTATTAGACATCAATGGAGCTGTTTCAGGATTCTGTATCCAGTCTTTGTAGTTAGTAGAAATAAATTTAAAGAAATTAATATCTGCCTCTGATTTTTGATCTAAAAAAATTTCTTTTAAGCTTAAATCTGATGATTTTCCTAACTCAATTTCCCAATGAATTAATTGTCTGTAAGCATTTTTCCATTCTTCAGGGCTAAGTTTATCATTAATTGTCATTGATAATTCACCGAAATTCCTCTGGTACTGACTAGTTATTTTTTCACTAATCAGTCTTTTATGGTCAACAAGTTTTTTAATGGATAATAGTAATTGCTTTGGATTTACAGGTTTTATCAGGTAATCAGAAATTTGAGAACCAATAGCATCTTCCATAAAGTACTCATCTTCAGTTTTTGTTACCATAACAACAGGAACGTCTAAAATAATTTTTTGTATTTCTACAAGTGTATCCAAACCGCTTAGTCCGGGCATTTGTTCATCAAGAAAAATTATATTGAAAGGCTGATTTTTTACTTCTTCAATCGCATCAGTTCCATTATTAACTGCAACTACCTCATATCCTTTTTGTTCAAGGAAAATAATGTGGGGCTTCAATAAATCTATTTCATCATCAACCCAAAGTATTTTAATTTTATTCATAAATTTAACCGATTTTTTATATTTCTATATTTTAATTAAACAGGGAATTTAAGCAAATATTATACAATGGGAAAAAATAATATATTAAATGATCCGGTAAGTGGTTTTATCAGGATTTCCAATGACCTTATTCTTGAACTAATTGATCATCCTTATTTTCAAAGACTTAGAAGAATTAAGCAATTAGGTTTAACAGATTTGGTTTTCCCTGGAGCTACTCATACTCGTTTTCAACACACTCTTGGTGCATTTCAACTCATGAATGAAAGCATTGAAATCCTTAAAAGCAAAGGAGTAAAAATTACCGATAAGGAAGATTTCGCTGTGAAGGTAGCTATTTTGTTACATGACATTGGACATGGTCCTTTCTCTCACACTTTTGAAAATACTTTGATAAAAGATGTGCTTCATGAGGAAATATCATTAGTGTTAATGAAAGAATTGAATAAACATTTCAAAGGTAAGTTGGATTTGGCAATTAAAATTTTCCAGGATAAGTACGAAAGAAAGTTTTTCCATCAACTTATTTCCAGTCAGCTCGATGTTGACAGACTGGATTATTTGAGACGAGATAGTTTTTATTCAGGAGTTTCTGAGGGTATTGTCGGCTCCGAAAGGATAATAAGAATGATGAATGTTGTAGAGGATAATTTGGTAATTGAAAAAAAGGGAATCTATTCTATTGAAAATTTTTTACGTGCAAGGAGTTTTATGTACTGGCAGGTTTATTTACATAAAACTGTTATAGGTGCTGAAAAATTGTTGGTAAAAATTTTTGAAAGAGCGATAGAACTTGCAAAACAAGGAATTGAACTAAATTTAAATTCCAATATTGAATTTTTTATTACTAATGAGGTTAAAGTTAGTGATTTTAAAAATCAGCAAATTTTAAATAATTTTATAAGCCTTGATGATGCAGACATTTTGTTATCAATTAAAAGATGGGTTAGTCATGATGATAAAATATTGTCGGTTTTAAGTAGGAATTTTTTAGAAAGAAAACTTTTCAAAGTTGAGATTTCAATCAATCCTTTTAATAAAAACAGAGTTAATGAAATTAAAGAAATACTGATGAAAGATTTTGAAATTGAGGAAAAATTGACTAATTATTTCGTTTTCACCGATTTTATTCAAAATCTGATGTATGATTTTTCAGGATCAAATATTAGCGTCATGATTGATAATGATAATGTTGTAGATATTTCGGAAGCATCAAGTGGAATTAATCTTTCAGCAATGAGTAAAATTAATCAAAGATATTATCTTTGCTATCCAAAAAACATTAAAGTAAAATAGATGGAGTTAACAATAAAAGAGTTGTTGGATTTTATCGGGGGAGATACAAAAGAAAAACTTGATGAAAAAATCGTTATTACAACAATCTCTCCCATTGAAGAAGCAAAAGAAGGTGCAATCTCATTTTTGTATTTAAAATCCTATAATCAATATTTAAAAAGTAGTGATGCTGCTGTTGTTTTAGTAAATAAAAATTTTATTCCTGAAAGTAATGAGCATCCGCCTTTAATTTATGTTGATGATGTTAAAAAATCATTGATGTTGTTGATTAACAAATTCAAAGAAATTCAAGATTATAAAAGTGGAATTGAAGAGCCTGTTTATATTTCTAAAGATGTAAAGTATGGAGATAATGTTTATCTTGGAGCATTTGTTTACCTCGGAAAAGGTGTTCGTATTGGAAATAATGTAAAAATTTATCCTAATACTTTTATTGGTGATGATGTAAAAATTGATGATAACAGTATTATTTATGCCGGAGTAAAAATTTATAACAGATGTGAAATTGGAAAAAATTGTATTTTGCATTCAGGATGTATAATTGGTGGTGATGGTTTTGGTCATGAACCACAAAAGGATGGTTCCTATAAAAAAATTCCTCAAATAGGCAATGTTATCCTTAGAGACAATGTGGAAGTAGGTGCAAATACAACAATTGATAGGGCATCAATTGAATCAACAATAATTAATAAAGGAGTAAAATTAGACAATTTAATAATGATTGCTCATAATGTTGAAATAGGCGAAAACACTGTAGTAATTGCTCAAACAGGAATATCGGGTAGTACAAAAATAGGAAAAAGATGTATCTTAGCAGGTCAGTCTGGTTTTGTCGGACATATTTCTATTGCAGATGGCTCTCAGTTTGGAGCAAAAAGTGGTGTTTCTAAATCAATAAAAGAAGAAAATCAACAATGGTTTGGTGTTCCTTTGATGAAAGTAAAAGAATCATTAAAAATGCAAGTTTTACTAAGAAATTTACCTGATTTGTTTTCTCAAATAAAGGAAATAAAAAATGAACTTTTAAAAATTAAGTCTGAAAAATCTAATAATGGAAAATAAACAAAAAACAATACAGAAATCTGTAAGTATTTCTGGTGTAGGCTTACACACGGGTGCAAGAGTAAATATTACTTTTCAACCTGCGGCTGAAAATCATGGATACAAATTTCAAAGAGTTGACTTAAAAGATAAACCGATTATTAATGCTGATGTTGACTACGTAATTGGAACAGAGAGAGGTACAACTTTAGCAAAAGATGGTGTTGAGATTGGTACTGTTGAACACATTCTTGCTGCTGTTGCAGGACTTGAAATTGACAACATCCTTATTGAACTGGATGCCAAAGAGATACCAATAATGGACGGTAGCTCAGGTCCTTTTGTAAAAGCATTACTTGATGCAGGAATTAAAAAACAAAGTGCTGAAAAAGAATATTTTGAAATAACTTCCAATATTCACTATTCAGAAAAAGATTCAAATGTGGAAATGATAGCCATGCCACTTGATGGTTTTAGGCTTACTTGTATGATTGATTTTAAAAATCCAATTATCGGTAGCCAGCATGCTTCTATTTCTAAACTTTCAGAATTTCCAAGAGAAATTGCTTCAAACCGTACTTTTTGTTTGTTTACTGATATTGAAGAATTGCATAACAAAAATCTGATTAAAGGTGGCGATGTTAATAATGCAATTGTTGTAGTAGATAAAAAAGTAACAGATGCTGAATTAGAAAACATGTCTGTATTATTCAATAAAGATGTAAAAGATTTTCAAGTAGGAGAAGATGGTATTCTTAACAATGTGAAATTAAGATACCAAAACGAACCTGCTCGCCATAAATTATTGGATTTAATTGGAGACCTTGCTTTAGTTGGAGTTCCGTTAAAAGCTCAAATAATGGCAGCACGTCCGGGGCATTCGGCAAATATTGAATTTGCAAAAAAGATAAAAAAAACAATAAAGAACACAATTAAACAAAAGAAAAATCAGGCTCCGGTAATTGATATAAATAAAAAAGCTGTTTATAACATAACTGAAATTGAAAAAATACTACCCCATCGTCATCCGTTTTTGTTAGTTGATAGAATTCTTGAATTGGATGAAAAAAATATAATTGGAATAAAAAATGTTACTCATGATGAATATTTTTTCAGAGGACATTTTCCCGATAATCCAATAATGCCAGGCGTTTTACAAATTGAAGCTCTTGCACAATGTGGTGGCGTTTTAGTACTAAATAATGTTCCTGACCCTGAGAATTATTCAACTTATTTTTTAAAAATTGATAAAGCAAGATTCAAAGGAATGGTAACTCCCGGTGATACTTTAATTCTTAAATTGGTACTTACAGCACCTGTAAGAAGAGGAGTTTGTATGATGAAAGCTCAAGGCTTTGTAGGAAATAAAATTGTTGTTGAAGCTGAATTGATGGCTCAAATAGTAAAAACTAAATAATTATTAATATGCATCAACCTTTATCACATATACATCCTAATGCAAAAATTGCTCATAATGTTGTAATAGAACCTTTTGTAACAATTCATAATAATGTGGAAATTGGTAAAGATACTTGGATTGGTCCTAATGTTTCAATTCTGGAAGGAGCAAGAATTGGTAACGGATGCAAAATTTTTCCGGGTAGTGTTATTTCAGCAGTTCCTCAAGATTTGAAATTTAATGGAGAAAAATCTTTAACTATTATTGGCGATAATGTAACAATCAGAGAATACTGCACAATAAATCGCGGAACAGTTGACAAGTATCAAACTGTAATTAAAGATAATGCTTTGATTATGGCTTATGTTCATCTGGCTCATGACTGCCTTGTTGGTAGAAATACAATTTTGGCAAATGCTGTAAATCTTGCAGGGCATGTTGAAATTGGAGATAATGTAGTAGTTGGTGGTTTGTCCGCAATTCATCAGTTTGTTACCATTGGTAATTATGTTATGATATCAGGTGGATCGCTGGTAAGAAAAGATATTCCGCCTTACACAAAAGCTGCACGAGAACCCCTTTCGTATGCAGGTATTAATTCAATAGGATTAAGACGCAGAGGCTTTTCTGACAAAAAAATAAATGAAATACAAGATATTTACAGAATACTTTTTGTGCGAGGATATAATATTTCCCAAGCACTTACCTATATCGAAGCTGAATTTGCAGTAACAAAAGAAAGGGATGAAATTTTAAATTTTATCCGAAAATCTGATAGAGGTGTGATGAAAGGATACGTTAATAAAAAGTAAACTGGATGCAGGATGCAAGATACAGGATGCAAGATGCAGGATGCAAGATGCAGGATGCAAGATGCAGGATGCAAGATGCAGGATGCAAGATGCAGGATGCAAGATGCAGGATGCAAGATGCAGGATGCAAGATGCAGGATGCAAGATGCCCAGACGGGCTAACTTAGTGTCGCATCAGGATAGATGAAATGGGATTATAGGGAGTTTTAAAATAAATATTATGGAATAATTTGTATTTTTTGGATTGGTTATTTTAGGGGACTTCTATTATTTAACCCACTGATTTGATGTTTAAATACATTAAAGATAATTTAATTTATCCTGAAGTTGAGAGTAAAAATGGTATTGGGGGATTGGTAGTGGTTAAATTTGTTGTAGAAAAAGATGGTAGTATTACGAATACAAAAATACTAAAAGCCCTGACAGAAAATACTAATAAGGAAGCTTTGAGGCTTGTAAACAGTATGCCGAAATAGAATCCAGGAAAGCAAAGAGGAAAAGCGGTAAGAGTAACTATAAATTTGCCAATTAGGTTTGAGCTTGATTCTAAGTAGTGCCTCTAAGAAAACTGTCAAATTTTATGATTTCTAAGTTTTTTGACCTGCCTTTGCCGTCAGGCAGGTGAGATTTTTATTTTTTGAGACGAGGCGATGCCTTAGCATCAGTGAGTTGAGAAAAATAAAAATATCGCAAAAAGATAGAAATCTAATTTTGCAGAGT
>JAYEOP010000167.1 GCA_034723125.1 Bacteroidota bacterium
AGCTCCACACTCGACAAACGGTTGGGTGCTTGTTGGTTATACGGAAGTTTACACTGACCCGCCTGTACGAACAGGAGATACAAGAAAAGAAATTTTTGCAATGAGAATTGATACAACAGGAGATACTGTTTGGACTTTTCAATACGGGAGAGATAATTATAACGAAATAGGTTATTCGGTAGTAAACAATGGTAATGATGATTTTATAATATTGGGAAATAGCACACCAATTGGTAGCGGAGATGCAAAAATAAGGGTAATAAAAATTGGAGATAATGGAACATCTTGGAATAACTTATACGGAGCAACTAATTATGACATAGAAGCTTATAAAATAATTAATGATTATGATAATAATTATATAATTGCGGCAAATGATGTAACAGATGATATAAATCCTAAATTGTATGTAATTGAAGACAGTGTAGGTAGATTGTTAAACACTTATGACTACGACCTAAACGATGACACAAAAATATTTAGTATTGATACTGCATTTGATAAGGGTTATATTGTTGCGGGCTATGGAATTTGCAATAATGATACGGATGGATTTGTAATGAAACTTGATACAGCTTTTGAGCAAGATTGGAGAAAATACATAGGAAAAACAGGACTTGAAAGTTTTAATGACATAGTTACCACAGATTTTACTTACATAGCTGTGGGGCAGTGCAACACAAGAGGCGAAGAATATGAAGATATGTATGTTGTACACCTCGATTCCTTTGGAGACACAATTTTACACGAAACCTTTGGAGGCGATTCTGTGGATATGGGTTATGCAGTAGCAAAGTTTCTGGGGATGCCTTTTGTGTATTTTAGTGGTTATAATACAAGTTATGGGATTGAGGAAAGTGGGAATGCTTATTTAGGTGTGTCATTGGCAACTAACAACTTTGATAATACAGAGAATTGTAAGATTCCAAGAATTTTATGGGTTAATAATTTCTTAAATAAATCAGACATTTTTAGCAATCAAAATATTTTATTAAACGGTGAAAAACGCATAAAACTTATGAGTTTTGTAATACAAGACAATATAAACTACTTAATACTTTATGGAGTACGTAATATATTTAACCCTAAATATGTTTCAAGTAAAGAGGATAAGATTTATTTTGAAGAAAAACTTGCCTATTTCATTGATGGATGCAATTCTTATGGAATTATTTGTGGTGCTGCATATGGGGATCCTGATGACGACCAAATGTACAATCAATTAATGTACAATACGGAAAATTACAATTTCGGTCATCATGGGAAAATAAATTTTCTGGTACTTGAGGATGAATTCTGGAATCCTGACCCAAAAAAAGAATATTCTGATTATGAAGAACATGGTATTTACAAAACCAAATACACAGAGCACTTTGAAAAAATTAACAAACTAACAGGAGCTAGAACAACGGATGGAAATATTAACAGGGTATTTGATTGTTTAGGATACTCATATCATAGAGGTTGTTCATATGATGAAGACCCTACGATGTACGATGATTGCACACCACGTCATGATATTAACGACAGGAAAGATAAACTCAAAGCTATTCAGGAATCAGGTAGTGATGCTCTTTTAGTGTATTATTATATTGATTATGATGAAAATGATGAGGATGAAGCTGTATCATTTATTAGTGCCAGTTCTAGGTATCAAGAAAGATTGCAATATCTTGGCTATAGAAACGATAATCAAGTAACCAACATAATTCCAACATTTTCGTGCCAACCAAGTTATTTACAAAATTGGTTTAATGCTGATGGAAATGACTTTAACAGGGCGAAAAATGAATATATTAGCGAGCATGGAGACATATACGAAAATCCAGGAAGTGCTTACCAATATATAGACAATGTCAATATTTCAGCATTCTGTTATATATATTATTCAGATCTTCAGGCACTAATGGTAGAGTATCCTTATTGTTATATTGATTTTGATGATCGATCACTTGTTGATTGCCCTGAGTTTTCTGATCCAATCTCTGGAGTTCTTGATCTTTATAAACCTAACCTAAATGTTTATCCAAACCCTTTGACAAATGAGATAACAATAAAGGTCAATAAGACTGATAACTTATCTGCCGAAATACGTATAAATATTTATGATATTTCAGGCAAACAAATAATAACTGAAATTTATTACAACAAGGAAACTATAAGGATGGATACAGAAGTATTGAAAAAGGGAATATATATAATAGAAATTTCCAATGATCAATATACAATCAGACGAAAAGTAATTAAACAGTAAAATGAAAAAAATAATATTTAGAATCCTATTTATATTACTCTTTCCCTTGTTTGCCAATGCACAGGGAAATTCATCTTTTGTAACAAATCTTGAATTTGAACATGCCAACGAAGTATATCCGCAAAAATGTGTTCAGATGAAAAATGGCAATTACCTGATATTGAGCAATTATTATTTCCCGGGTCCTGGAGGCGATTACTCATTTACCGAAATCTCTGTAAAAGGCAAGAAAATAAGGGATTTCAAATTCCCTATGGGTAATTTTTACCCTTACGATGTTGAACGCTTTTATTATTTCGAAAATGGTGATATATTTTTCTATGGCTGGGGCGACAAAAACCACTTATTAGAAACCGGTTTTAATTTTATGTACGACAAGAAAGGAGATTTAAAATGGACAAGAAATGACTTTTCCATACATTCACACTTTACAACAGTTTTTTCACCAATAGATAGTAGTTTTTTTGGCAGGAGCTGTTATACTAAATATAATCAGGAGAAACAAGAATACGAAAATCAATATGGATTTTGTATAAAGTTGGATTATTACGGAAACATTTTATGGCAAATAGACAGCTTGGTTTTTTACGATTCCATTTTAAAAGATACATTATTCTTTAAGTCTTTATATAATCTTTTTATTTACGACAGTTTTTATTATTTTATTTTGGCTAGAGGTAAAGATTACCGTAGGATGATTAAAATGTCTCTTGATGGAGATATTGTAAAAATTGATACTTTTCGTTTTCCATTTAACACAAAAGATTTAACCATGAGTTTTCAAAAAACTGAAGATGGATACTTGTTTCAGTTGAGGAAATGGATTGATGATTATGAAAGTCAAATCGTGAAACTGGATGATAGTTTTAATACAAAATGGCAATACCAATTACCCATAGATCATCCTGTTTATGCTTCGGATATTATTATTGATGAGTTTGGTAATATTCATCTGCTTTTGGTACATAATGTTGAATATCTCAGTGATTTAGAAACATATTTTGAAATTAGAAAACTTAATCCTGATGGAGAATTATTGGATAGTAAAAAATACTTTTACATTTACCTTAATGGAAATATAATAGACATACATGGTAGCTCCTTATTACTTACAAGAGATGGAGGTTATTTGATTTCAGCATCTATGGGTTATGGTTGGGAATTGGGTTATGTTATAAAAACCGACAGCAATGGCTATGTGGATGATAAAAAGATAAAGTGTGTTTCTATAAAAAATGAAGTACATAAAAACAGAAATGCTATTGCTTACCCAAACCCTTTTAAAACAAACTGCACATTCAAATTACCAACAAACACAAAACAAAAAGTAACCCTAAACCTTTACTCCATCACAGGCAAACTCCTAAAACAAGAAAAATTTACAGGAAACAGCTATGAGTTTTTCAGAGGTAATTTATCAAACGGTTTGTATTTGTATCAAATTATTTTAGAAAATAAAATTTTTACAGGGAAGTTGATTGTTGGGGATTATTAAAAAAAATGCTTTTTGTTATTTTCCAGTTTATTCAAATCTTATAGATTTCACAGGG
>JAYEOP010000168.1 GCA_034723125.1 Bacteroidota bacterium
GATGCCAACACACTCAGTGTGTTGGGTTTTCCCCTTTAGGGAATATACGGGGTACAGCTAGTCAAATAATGAGTTTTCTTATAAGCATTAATTACAAAAAGAGTAATTTTGTAATCTGTGAATCTGTGGCAAATTTGATTACCCACAGTATTTGACATAGAACCAAAATGATGTACGATTACCATATAAAAAGTTAAATTTGAATTTTTTTATAAAAAAGAGAATTATGAATATTGATGAGATAAGAGAATACTGCCTTTCCAAAAAAGCTGTTACAGAGAGTTTTCCTTTTGATGAAGTTACTCTTGTTTTTAAAGTTTTGGATAAAATGTTTTTACTTAGCAATCTTGATGGTGATTTGAGTATTAACATAAAATGTGATCCTGAAAATGCTCTTGAATTACGTGCTTCATATCCTGATACCGTTTTGCCCGGTTTTCACATGAATAAAAAACATTGGAATACAATAAAAATGAATTCAACTGTAAATGATGATTTAGTAAAGCAATGGATTGACGATTCTTACAGTTTGGTTGTGAGCAAGATGACTAAAAAACAGCAAGGGAAAATTCTGAATCAAAAGTAAAATTAAATGCCAATACGTCAGACTGTCTAAAAAAATCAACAAATTGTAGATAGTGTCTCTAAGAAAACTCTGCAAAATTAGATTCCTATCTTTCTCAACTCACTGATGCTAAGGCATCGCCTCGTCTCAAAAAATAAAAATCTTACATGCCTGACGGCAGGCAGGTCAAAAATCTTAGAAATCATAAAATTTGATAGTTTTCTTAGAGGCACTACCTATATATGCAGATAAACGGAACTTTATTAATATGATTACAGAAATTATCCATAGAAACGAAAAGCACTTATCAATTAGTTTTAAGTATGATACAAAGTTTATTGCAGTTCTCAAAACAATTGATGGCTACAAATGGAGTCAAACAAAAAAGTGCTGGCATATTCCAAATAATTTGGAAAGTAAAAAAAACTATCGAAATTACGTTCAAAAATGTTTGTAGTTTTGAAAAAAATAAAACACATAAATCAAGAAATAAAAGCTTGATTTTAAGAAAGATGTGTTGATGTTTGAATCAAAATAAATAATAATTTTAAAATAAAAATGGGGAAAATTTGGAAGAAACAAAAACTTTATTTACATTTGTTTCTAATTTAAATACAAATATCTTTATTAAATTATGCAATTAATCTTTTTACATAGAAAAATGGGGAAATAATGAAACTGTTAGTAATTACTTTGCTTTACTTAACAATATGTTTTAGCCCCCACAAGATCAGAGTATCAAAACTCTGTTTACCTATGCTTAGTTTAGTAATGGATGATGTATTTATTGAAGTGAACAACTAATCATGGAAATCAAAACATTTAATTACCTATTCAAAAAGATTTCCTATATTAGCAATATCAATTAATGCTTCTCTAACTACTACAAGCAGGCTTTCCTATAGCATATTATTAATTATGATTAAATTATTGATTATGAAAGTTATTAAAAGTATTTTTTTGCTCTTATGTTTAATTTTTTTGGGTAACAACGTTTTCTCACAATCCAAACCCATTACGAACAATGATACGGTTGAAATATATAAAAATCAGTATGTTTCCTTTAATGTACTTAGGAATGATATAATTGATACTGGAAGAGCTTTTAAATTTTATCCAAGAAAAATTGTCAACAAAGAACATTGGGAGGCATATTACGACACAATGAGAAAAGATGGTGATAGCTCGATTTACTATAAACCTACTCCATACTTTTATGGAAACGTGAATATTTCATATTGGATATGGTACTCAGATAGTGGAGTTGCATATAGAGATACTGGATACTTACATGTAATTGTTAAAAATGTTGAAGACAAATCATTTGACACTATTTCTGCTAATAATATTTCAGCAGGTATCAATTCAAATGGGGATCTATTTTGGGATTACTGTAAAAAACATTTTAAAGTTCCAAAAAATGAAAACATAAACTCACTTTTCGTTGCTACTTTATGGATTGGTGGATTAGATGATTCGAATAAACTTCATATTGGGGCTAATACCTATTCATATTTATATCCAGATGCAGATGGTGATTTTAAAGCTGGGCCGATAGCAACTGACTATTCAAATAATTATAAATTAAAATATGACAGAGTTTGGAAAGTCACTAAATCATTAATACAAAATCATGTAAATAATTTTAAGATTTCAGGATATCAAATACCAGATGTTATTTCTAATTGGCCAGCTTCTAATGATGGAACATACGGTGAAGCAAATAGCTTAGCTAAATTTATTGATTATGATAGTAATGGAGTATATAATCCTGAAAAGGGAGATTATCCCTATTTAATAGGTGATGAACTTCTCTTTTTCATGTATAATGATGAACATTCTCACATTGTTACAGATACACTACCACTTGGTATAGAAATTCATGGATATGCGTATCAATTCAAAAATGAAAATGATGTAGCATTGAATAATACACTCTTTATTAGATATGAGATTATCAATAGGTCTAACAATGATTATCATGAACTATATTTAGGGAATTGGGTCGATTTCGAGCTTGGCTATCCATTTGACGATTACGTTGGCTGTAATCCTGCAAAAAACATGTATTATGTTTATAATGGTGATAATGATGATTCTTCTGGATATGGAGAAAATCCTCCTGTTATGACTGTAAACTTTCTTAATAAAAAACTTGACTATTTTATATACTATAATAATGACTGGAGTTTGCAAGGTAATCCCCAAACAGGCAGACATTATTATAACTATTTACATGGTTTATTCAAAAATGGGCAACATATGAAATATGGTGGAAATGGGTTTCATGACATTTGGAAATATGAAAATACAAATCATATTTTTCCTGATCATCCAGAAGACACAAGTGGTTGGTCGGAAGTTACCTGTGGTAATACTCCAGCAGATAGAAGGGGACTAGGATCAACTGGACCATATAACCTAAAGTCGAATGACACATTGATTTTTGATGTAGCTTATACTTTCGTGAGAAAAGCTGGGAAGTCAAATATTGACAATATTGATGTTGCATTTGTTATGGTTGATGATATAAGAGATATTTATGACACCATAAACTTCAACCCAACTCCTTTAAAACAAAGCACAAATATTGAGGGTAGCATTTCTAATTTTGATATCAAAATTTTTCCTAACCCAAGTACTGGATTAATATATTTCCAAGCTAATGAACCATATCTTTATCAAGTTTGTGATCAAGTGGGGAAATTAATTGTATCTGGATGTGCTAAAAGGTTTATTGATATATCAGAATTACCTGACGGAATATATAACTTGACTTTTATAAGTTTAGATAGATCAAATAGTTATAAAACTAAAATAATTAAAGTCCAATAAGAATATGAAAAAGTTATTAATTGTTTTAATCATCTCTTTTGGATTTTTATATACATATTCCCAAAACCTGATAGCCATCCACCAAAATGGTAATGTTTTTTTTGAAACTTCTTTAGATAGTGCACTTGCTAAAACCAATCATGGGGATACGGTTTATTTACCTGGAGGATATATTTAACATTCAGGAGCAATAACAATAAATAAATCGATTCATATATTTGGTGCAGGATATAATAATGACTCGTCAGTAGTAACCAATGGAGCTACTATTATTATACTAAACCGCTATTAAGATGCTGATTAAGAAAATAAATTATTTTTGTTTTGTTTTTCTTCACAAAATTCTTGCATAGCCATGCTACGGAATAATTTTTTGAATAAAAACAGGGCGAAAAGAAA
>JAYEOP010000169.1 GCA_034723125.1 Bacteroidota bacterium
TGCCTTGGATGTCAAAGATTTCAATTGTGCTTGAAGATGAAATGTTATCAATATCAAATGTTATAAAATCTTTTGCAGGATTTGGGAATATACTTAAACCCATTTTGAGATTATCTGGAATTCCTACATTTGTTGTTGAATAATAATATATTTCTTTCCCCACTTCAGTCCATGTACTATCTATAAATTGATAAATTATTAAATTTATTGGTTTGTTCTTTAGTTCCAAAAAAGAATGAAAATACATAAAATTAGGTGCGGGCATTAATAAAGCTGAATAGTTATAAGCATAATCGTAATTGTATTTGTATTCAGAACTATTAAACCATTGGTTATTTTTCCTTCTACTATGAATTTCTGATATAAGATTATTGTTATAATCGTAGTTGCGTTCTCTTTTATTATTGTATTTCCATTGCTTGTTTACTTTGTCCCAAAGATAAGTAATTGTTGTTTTTTTGTTAGTATCATTAGTGTATTCGCCTTTACCTTGTTTTACCCAATTAGAAGTTTTGAAGTCCCATTTATTAGAAATTTTGATAATACCGCCAGTAGTATCGTAAGTATATTCTGATTTAGAAAAAGCTAACCACTTGTTTGATTTGTTGTCCCAAGTATAATTAGTAAATATTTCTACAAGCCCATTAGCATTGTTAATGTATTCCCATTTAAAATTATTATCCCATTTATTAGTGCTTTTGTTCCATATATAAAAAATTTCCAATGTCAAATTATCATTTGCATCATAGGTCCAATTATATTTTGAATTAATAATCAATTTGTTGGTGCTTTTGTCATAGCCAAAGTGAGTCCTCAGCATTATTTTATCATTTGAATTGTAAGTGTAATTAATTTGGTATTCACCTTCCCATTTATTGGAGTTTACATCCCAGTCAAATCGATTTTGCATTGTTTGATATCCTTTGCTATTGTAAGTACAGTTACCTTTGCTGTAATTAACCCATTGGTTGGAAATATTATCCCAAATATAAATAATACTCTTTATACAATTACCTCTGGAATCGAAAGTGTTAATATATTTTAGTTTAGCAAGCCACATATTGGAGATTGTGTCCCAAAGATAAGTATAATTCAATGTATTATTTCCATCAGCATCATAAATGTTTACGTCTTTTTCATTTGCAACGCATTGTTTTGTGTGGTAATTATAATTTTTGTTAATAATACTATCTAATTTTTGTTTTGTTGAGTTGGTTGACCTTTGAAATTTTAAACTTTTTGTTCTACTCTGAAAGTTAGGGAACATTTTATCAATACTTAAAAAAGCATCAATCTTTTCATGTTTGTTAAAACTTTTAATATTTTCTAGTCTTTCAGGGATTACTTGTCCAATAACTGTTGCTGAAATTGCAACTGCCAATAAAAGTGTAATAAACTTTTTCATAATTTAAAAATTTAAAGATTAAAAATTAAATGTCTTTATGCTATTCAATAAAACCCAACTACCAAAAGAAGGAAGTAGGGTGTATCTTTTTACTTATCACCACATTTGTCAATCAAGCTAAAAGCTTGTAGGTGTGTAGTGTATAAGTGTGGATTAAACATATTATTTAATTGAGAAACAAAGATACAACAATAATTGGTACTAATACTAATTTTTCTGATTTTGTTAATCAATAATTTAATAATATTGTATTTTTGAAAAATAAATTTGATAGTTTTCTTAGAGGCACTAATTAAAAATAATAATGTAGATTTGAACTGATTTAGGAAAATCGTTTAATGGGTTCTGCAATTTATCTCGAATCAATAGTTTGAAAATGCAATGCATTGAGTTTATTGAAATGAATTTTAACAATTAAAATTTTTAACAAATGAAAAATAAAAAAAGATTTATGAGATTAGCATTATTATTAATGGGAGTATTTTTAGTATTTGCAATTAATTGCAGTAAAGATGATGACGATAATTCAAGTTCTTTTACCGATAGTAGAGATAGCAAAACCTACAATTGGGTAAAAATAGGAGAACAGGTATGGATGGCAGAGAACCTCGCTTATGCACCATCAAACGGAAACTATTGGGCTTACGATAGTAATGATGCAAATGTAGAAACTTACGGTTATCTATACGACTGGGAAACTGCCTGTGATGTTTGTCCAGATGGCTGGCATTTACCCAGTGATGCAGAATGGGTGGAACTAACTGTTTATCTTGGTGGGAAAAGCATTGCTGGTAGAAAAATGAAAGAAATCGGAACATCGCATTGGGATTCACCCAATGAAAAAGCAACCAATAAAAGCGGTTTTTCGGCATTGCCTGGTGGTGTACGCGACAACGATGGTACCTTCGACTATATGGGACATAGTGCGTCTTTCTGGACTTCTACCGGGAACGGTAACAGTGACGCATGGCACCTGAGGTTGTACTACCATAGCGGATGTGTGTACCGTTACGACTACGTTAAGGATTTTGGTTTTAGTGTTCGTTGTATCAGGGATTAGTTGACAATTCAACAATTCAACAATTTAATCACTTATCAATCTTTTTGTTTATTTCGTCAAGGATTTTAGGAAGTTGCCGGACTATAGCCATTTCTTTCCACTTTTTTCGAGCTTCAATAGCAGGGATACCAAAATAAGTTTTTCCTCCTTCAAGGCTTTTGTCAACTCCTGATGTTGCAAGAACAACAGCTCCTTTGCCAATGACCAAATCTTTATTTATTGAAGCTTTTGTCCATAGAATAACATCATCTTCAATTCTTGTTACACCGGCAATTGCAACATAAGCACCTATTAAGCATCGTTTGCCAACATAAGTATCATGCCCAACTTGGCAATGATTATCCATTTTTGTATGTTCATCAATAATTGTATCGCCAGAAACACCTTTGTCAATAGTGCAAAGAGCACCAATCTCAACATTATTTTTGATGATTACTCTTCCACATGATTCAAATTTAAGAAAGCCTTCTCCTCTTTTCTGAAAATAATAGGCATCGGCTCCAATAACCGAAGCTGAATGAATAATTACATTATCTCCAATAATACTATGGTCATAAATGCTAACATTTGCATGAATAAGACAATTATTTCCAATTTTTACATTGTTCCCAACAAATGCTCCAGGCTGAATTATAGTTCCTTCACCAATTTTAGCGGATTCACTAATTTGATTATTGCATATTTCAAAAGGTCTATATTTCTTAAGCAATTTCATATAATCCACCATAGGATCATCGGAAAAAATCAATGCTTTTCCTTTTGGGCATTCAACTTTTTTGTTGATAATAATTGTGCTTGCATTTGAATTTAATGTTTTATCGTAATATTTTGGATGGTCAACAAAAGTAATATCACCTTTTTCAACTACATGAATTTCATTAATTCCTGAGATGATAAATTTTGGTTCACCATAAAACTCAGCATTAATAAATTCTGCAATATCTTTTAACTTTAATGTAGGATTAAATTTCATTTATGTTTTTTAATAAATTAGAAGTAATTTGCTTTGCAGTCTTTAAGTTGTCATTTATCGTAATTTTTCTGATTAACAATTTAGGTGGGTTCTAAAAATTTATTTTTTTGCTTTTGATAAAAAAAAATCAAAGAACCCTTGAAACGATTTTCTTAAATCATGTCAATATTACAATATTTTCTTCAATTATCACATATATAAATTCACTTTTTTATTAAATTCCTACTAACTAGTAGTGCGTTCTCTAATTATCATTACAAATTTATTTATCTTTTTCCTTTATACTGCGTTAAAATTATTTACCGTAGCTTGTGCCTCCGCTAAAGCTTCAGCGACACGCGGATGGCTATGCTAAAGA
>JAYEOP010000170.1:0-5031 GCA_034723125.1 Bacteroidota bacterium
TCTGTTTGTCGTGAAGATCTATCCAGTTAGCTAATTGGTTATATCGCATCGCGATTGAGGGACTGTTGACTGAAGACTGTTGACTGAAGACTGTTGACTCTCATTCTCTTTTGATAAAAAAGAAAGTTCCATTTTCATCTTCCATACCTGCAATTTTCCCAAATTTTGGTTTTTGGTTTCCTGTTCCGCTAACTGCCTTTGATACTTTTATAACAATATTGTCAATTGGAATGCAGTCATTTGGGTTATATTTTAATGAATTTGAAAAAGTTTTTGTAAATTGAGATTTATCAGTTGCCAATTCCTTACCTGCTGAAGTAAAGACCTGTGATGACTTAAACTTTGTTGCTTCCCAATCCCCACAATTTTTCATTTCAGGTTCCGACCTCATTCCCATATAAAAAGATGGTCCTGATTCACATGCATCTGTAATCACAAGTGTGTGAGTTACATATTTTGAATATGAGTGTAATGAGGCTTTTAGGTTGTTAATATTAAAATAAGAAAATTCATCATCTCTTTTTGAATCAACAGCAATCCAATAACCTGTTTCATGTATAAACTTTCCATGACCGGCATACCACACAAGCAAGGAGTTTACTCTATTTTTTTTAACTAAATCTCTCAGCTCAATAGAAAAGAATTTTCCCATTTCTGCTTTTGTCATATTCTTTTTGTGAATAATCTTATGAATTCTGTAATTCGAAAAAGCAGATTTCATAAGTGAAATATCTTGTGAAGGTCCTTCCAAAGAAGCAAAAGTTCTATATTTTGAATTTTCAATAAAAATCACCCATGTTTTTCCCATTGGATTATCAGCAAAAAGATTAGCACCTTCACGATTTAAAGTAAATTTTGACATTGTTTTATTTCCATAAATGTCTTCTACTGTAATCTCAATAAACTTTTTATTTCCTATTTCCACTTTAGAAGTAAATTGTGGATTCAACTCATCTAACTTATAACTTGCTGTAGTTCCATCAATTAAAATTGACTTTATCCTACTTTCATCTGTAATTTTACCTTCAATAAATAATACTGTGCTATTGGACTCATCAAGATATATTTCTCCATTATCGGATGCATAAGGATTTATTAAATGAATTTGGGGATTATCAATTTCCGTACTAAGTATTTGGAAATTCCTTACAGATGTATTCATGTAAATATCTGAAGTTATTATTGATATGCTTTTATTAGCTTGGAGATTTAATTCAACTTCAAATTCATTGTTCAATGCATTTGCTGAAAACTTATAAGCTATGCCATTTATCTTCAAATATTCAATATCACTTTCATCACTAATTTTTCCTTTTACAATAACCTTATCCAAATTTAAAGGCACTTCAATTTGTCCATTTCTATTTGGCTTAGGTGTAAAAATTACTATCTCGGGTTTGTTTGCTTCCCTGTTCAGTTCATAAATTTTTGTTTTTGCAAAAGATATTTTCCTTGGTGAAATTTGTATATTGTCTGTAGAAATATCAACAAATTTATTGTAATCTCTTACTGCTTTAGCCCATTTTAATGTTTCTTCATAGGAAATAGCTCGTTGATAATAAGCTAAACAAAAATCTTTATCCAATGAAATAACTTTACAAAAATCGTTAATTGCACTCTTATGCTCATTGAATTCCTGATACAATTTCCCTCTCTTAAAATATAAATTTTTATCATTAGGAGAAAATTTTGTCAACACCGTAGTTACATCATTAATTGCTTTTTCATAATCAGCTATTTGATGATATATTTCACTACGCACAATATAAATATCCTTAGTTAACGGATTTAATTCAATAACTATGTTACAATTATTTAATGCATCTTCATATCTATTTTGTTGCAATAAAGATTTCGCAAGTTCGATATATGCTTCAATATAATTTTCATTAAATGTAATTGCATAATTAAAATCTGCCTCGGCAACTTTAAAATCTTTTAAGTAATATGAAACCAAACCATGATTGTAATAATTTAACGCATTTTTTTCAAGCATCAATGCTTCTTCAGCTTCCACTATTGCCTCTTCATACATCTCAAGTTTCATAAATGCATTTACTTTTAGCTGATATGCTTGGATATATTTTTCATCTAATTCCGTAGTTTTTTTAAGATAAAAAATTGACTCTTGATATTTTTCTAAAGCCAAAAGTAACCTACCTGCATTAAAATAATGAGATTCTTCTTTTTTATCCATCAAAATTGCTTGCTTGTAGTCAGATACTGCATCCTCAAATGTTTCTATTTTTTCGGATGCTTCAGCTCTTATCAAAAACACCTTTAGCAAAGAAGAATCAGCTTCAATAGATTGTGTAAAGAAATTTTTTGCAATTTTATAGTTTCCATCGTTAAAGGATTTTTTTCCTATCCTATACAATTTCCTGTTATTTTGGGAATAGCCAGCCAAAACAACAAACAAAAGTGGAAACAAGATTACTAACTTAAATGCTTTCATAAGTCAAATTTTTAAAAGATTCAAAGTTAATGACACAGAAAAAAGTATTTTAAATAGTTATACACAAAAAAATAGAACCTCCCTTAAGATTGCAAAGATACTACAATAATGTTGATTTGATTCTGTGGGTATTCGGTTATTTAATTGATTACCTGCTTGCTGTAGTTTTAGAATAGGTATATCTTTTTCAATATTTGCCCAACAATGTCTTCAAATAGGAAATTTATTGTCATTTGATAACAAAGCACAAATTTTCTATAAACTACTTAGGCTTTGTAAAACAATGCTTAAGAGCAAAAAAAGCAAACCAGTAACCTTCCTTACTTCTTCACTACTCTTTCAATAAACTGGAACTCAGCACTACTAAACTTAATCAAGTAAATTCCTTTGGAATAATCAGTCATATCAATTTGAGATTTTGTAATTGATTTTACGGTATTAAGTTCTTCTCTATAAACTGATCTTCCGTAAAAATCTATTAATTCAATTTGTAATTTTTGTTTTGTAATTCCTTCAATTTTTATATTTAATAAATTACCGCAAGGATTAGGAAATAATTTTATTTTCGTTTTAAAATCTTCATCATTAATAGCCGATGGAATTATTGAAATAATAATCGTATCAGAAGTAGAACAGGCATTTAAATCATGAACTACTACAGAGTATTGATAGTTTCCAACAGCTAACAAATTACCTTTTATCAACTTCGTTTGAGCAGTTGAATCATCATTCCATAAATAACTTGCAAATCCTTGTCCTGCATCAAGAAGTATTGAATCCCAGTAAGTAAGTGATGTATCATTTCCCAAATCAATTATGGGTTGTTCATAAACTATCACATCTTTTTCAATAGTATCAATGCAAGCTTTATCGGAAACGGATATCAATACCACAGAATATTCCCCTGATGAGTTATAAGTGTGAGTATTATTTTCTTTTGTTGAGTTTGTGCCATCTCCTAAACTCCAATTATATGAAGAAGAATTTTTTGAATTATTTGTAAAAACAAATTCATTATTCAATAAACACTGAGTAGAATCATTGGTAATAAAATCAGCTACTGGCATTTCATAAACATAAATATTTTTTATTAATTCATTCTCACACCCATATTCAGAAATAGCCTTAAGTTTCACATTAAAGTTACCACCATTATTATAGCTATGAATAGGATTTTTAATATTTGAATAATTTGCATCTCCAAAAGCCCATTCAAAATTCAAGGAATCGGAAATGACTGTTGATTTATTTAAGAATTCAAATTTATTTCCCCTTAAACATTGAGCACTATCATTTACTTCAAAATCAGCAACAGGCATTGCTTTCACATCTACCTTTATGCTATTTGAATCAATACAATTATGTTTTGTAAAGCCATACAGTTTTATTTGATAATCTCCTGTGTTGTTAAATGAATGATTTGTTAGAAAATTTGAAGAAGAATCGCCATCACCAAAAAGCCATAAAAAAGAGATAGCTCCAACAGATTTATTCTGAAAAACAAAATTGTTACCACTTATACATTGAATACTTTTATTGAGTAATAAAAACTCCACCTTATTTGGTTGAGGATAAAGCGTAATATTTTTTGTTGATGAATCAGAACATCCATCGCTGTTTATTGCAAACATTTTTACGTTAAATGTTCCCGAATTTGTGTAAACATAAGTTGGGTTTGTTTGTGTTGAGAAATTACCATCTCCAAAAATCCAATTGTAAGTTGACGCTCCCAAACTTGAATTTGTAAAGCTAAAACTATTACCACCAAGACATTGAATATTATCGTTAACACTAAACCCTGCTGTTGGTTGAGGATAAACTGTAACAGTTTTTATTAATGAATCCGCACATCCAATGCTGTTTGTTACAAACACTTTCACATTAAACATCCCCGGATTTACATACGTATGATTTGGGCTTATTTGTGTTGAAGAATCTCCATCTCCAAAGCTCCAATTGTAATTTGACGCTACTGCACTTGAATTTATAAAAGAAAAACTATTGCCACTCAAACATTGAGTATTGTCATTGATGTTAAATAATGCTATTGGTTGAGGATAAACTTTAACAGTTTTTGTTGATGAATCTGAACATCCGTTACTAGTTGTTGAAATTAATTTTACTGTAAATGTTCCCTGATTTATGTAAACATAATTTGGATTTGTTTGTGCTGAAAAATTACCATCGCCAAAATTCCAACTATAAGTTGAAGCTCCAGAACTTGAATTTGTAAAAGCAAAGCTATTGTCTCTCAGACATTGTGTACTATCGTTGACACTAAATCCTGCTGTTGGTTGAGGATAAACTGCAAGAGTTTTTGTTGATGAATCTGAACATCCGTTACTAGTTGTTGAAATTAATTTTACTGTAAATGCCCCGGTATTTATGTAAGCATGACTTGGGTTTGTTTGTGTTGAAGAATTTCCATCTCCGAAATTCCAATTGTAAATTGAGGCTCCTGTGCTTGAATTTGTAAATGCAAAAGAATTTCCACTTAGGCATTGTGTACTATCGTTAACAGAAAATGAAGCTGTTGGTTGTGGATAGACAATTATGTTTTGTGTAACAGAATCTGA
>JAYEOP010000170.1:5131-14993 GCA_034723125.1 Bacteroidota bacterium
AAGCTGTTGGTTGTGGATAGACAATTATGTTTTGTGTAACAGAATCTGAACATCCATTGGCGGTTGTTGAAATTAATTTTACAGAATAGCTTCCTGAATTTGAGTAAACATGACTTGGACTTGTTTGTGTTGAAGAGTTTCCATCTCCAAAATTCCAATTGTAAGTTGAGGCTCCTGTGCTTGAATTTGTAAATGCAAAAGAATTTCCACTTAGGCATTGTGTACTATCGTTAACAGAAAATGAAGCTGTTGGTTGTGGATAGACAATTATGTTTTGTGTAACAGAATCTGAACATCCATTGGCGGTTGTTGAAATTAATTTTACAGAATAGCTTCCTGAATTTGAGTAAACATGACTTGGACTTGTTTGGGTTGAAGAATTTCCATCTCCGAAATTCCAATTGTAAGTTGAGGCTCCTGTGCTTGAATTTGTAAATGCAAAAGAATTTCCACTTAGGCATTGTGTACTATCGTTAACAGAAAATGAAGCTGTTGGTTGAGGATAAACTGCAAGAGTTTTTGTTGATGAATCTGAACATCCTTTACTATTTGTTGAAATTAATTTTACAGAATAGCTTCCTGAATTTGCGTAAACATGACTTGGACTTGTTTGGGTTGAAGAATTTCCATCTCCAAAATCCCAACTATAAGTTGAGGCTCCTGTGCTTGAATTTGTAAAAACAAAGTTATTTCCGCTTTTACATTGAGTACTGTCATTAATTGAAAAATCAGCTTGAATTATTGAAAGGACTGTTTGCCAATTTGCTTCAAATCCCGGTCTTGTAACATAAATATCAGAAATAAAATTGATGTACATTGAACCTGATGTTGCAACAACTGTTGAAGGAATTATTGTTCCCGATGCATTAAGTAGTAAAGTACCTGAAGAATTTTGACCATCATAAACCTTTAAATAATCATATCCTGTTTCCAGATTAAATGAGTTAAATGAAAGGGAAATACTATCAGCACAATTTGGATTAATTAACAAACCACAGTTTTGATTATTGTTGTAATTATTAACAGCTCCACCCGGGTCATACAATATCCCGCTGGCTAAAGTAGTAGCAATAACTGAACACATATTTATTTTATTTACAACTGTAACATATTGAGTTTTAAGTAGTGAATCACTTCCATAAGTATTTGATGCAACAAGTTTTACATTATAATCTCCTTCTGCATTAAAAACTACTTTTGGGTTTTGAGAATTGGCATTTGTTCCTCCCACAAAACTTATAGTTGTTGGACTAAAGCTCCATAAGTAAGAAGTTGCACTACAAAGTGAATTCTCAGTAAATTCAACTGTATCACCTGAACTAACATTAGTTTGATTTGCATAAAAATCGACATTCAATGCTTGAGAATTAATAAAATTATTTTTAACAATTGTATCGGAACTACCTGTATTTGAAGCAATGAGTTCAACTGAGTAATATCCTATTGCATTAAACTTCACTTTTGGGTTTTGAGAAGTTGCTGATGTAGAATTCATAAAACTAACAGTTGATGGAGTAAAAGACCAGCTCCAACTAGTAGGTGAACAAATTGATGCATCTGTAAAATCGACAATAGAGCCTGCACAAACAGTTGTTGAATTAGCTGAAAAATCAGCATTTATCTGTACTACTGAAATATAATTTGTTTTGGTTAAAGTATCACTCCCTGAAGAATTTGAAGATATTAGAGTTACAGTATAATTACCTGAAGCACTAAACTGAAGTTTTGGATTTTTTGAACTTGAAGATGTTGAATTAACATAAGAAAAAGTTGACGGACTAAAACTCCATGTCCATGAAGTAGGATTACTTGTGGATTGATCTGCAAAAGAAACTGTGGATGAAATACAAGCAGTAGTCGGACTTGCTGAAAATTGGGTAATTGGAATAACATTTAAATATCTTACTCTTATGGTATCAAAATATGGTATTTTATTATGTTCTGTAATTGTTAACACTAAATTTGTTCCATTTGCTAAAGAAGAAAAAGAAATACTGCCACTTCCATTTGATAATTGAACTTTTCCAACAAGGCTATCTCCTTTTACCAAAGTTGCAATAGCACTTGTAGCACTACAATTTGAAATTGCAAAACTACTTGTTGAAGGTGTAATTGTGTCAACATGAGTTGCGGTTATTGAAGTAGGAGTGCTTGTCCATATTTTCATAGCAGGTTCTCCAAAATAATGAAAAAGTTCATGCTGATATTTATGATATGTAGAAGAACCACTCCATGTTTGAACCATTCTTATAAGACCCTGATTAAGAACATCACCCATTGTATAAATGTCAGAGTGATTATTTAAGGATGGATTAGAAACACCACCTGAACCAAAATTTGGAACTAAACCTGGATTAGACCAAATTGCATCAATAAAGCCCTCCGATAAACCGTCATTAAATCCTGAATAGCTGTAATAAGATGCTGCAAATACTCCAACTGCTCCTTTATTTGTCATTCTTAAAAACTTTTCTGCAAAGCATTCACTAAGTTGATATTCTCCTGTATGACAATTAATACTAAAAACAACAGGCAATTTTCTACCGTTTGATAAACTGTTCATACTTGAAGTAGTGTAATATGGATGTGCCCATCCTGATCCACCTGCATATCCATGGTCTCTGTGAAAAACATAAAATTTACCAGCATTAATACTAGTTGTAATGGCACTTGAACTACCATTCCACGAATAACCATTTGATTTTAATAATACAGAAGGAATACTTTGTCCATTAGAATAATATCCATTATTATAATATTTAGGCGTAACACTACTACTTGCATAATAAATTCTTTGAACATTATATCCGCGATTAATTATGTAATCTCTTATTTCTTCACTTGTGTGTGCAAACCTCCTGTCAGCATAGTCATCCGTATTATTATCCTGAAATTGAGCACAATTCAACCCATTCTGATAAAAATTTGTGTCAGAAACAGGATATCTTTCATAGTTAATAATTTTTTGAACTACACTTAAAGCTTGTGAAGGAGAGGATACCGATATTCTGCCTCTTGCCATATCAGGCACATAATCTCCCGAGCCATTCATACATGCATAATATAAATCAGATGCGAAAGAATTATTATTTGGAGAAGTATGAGTTTCCCCCGGTACAGCATAGCTACCTGTATGATCTCCAATAATAACAAAATAATCAGGTTTTGGTGTCCAATTAGAATAACGGCTATGAATAGAATCTTTAACTTGAGTAGCAGACCAACTTGAACGTGAAACAACCTCAACAGAATATCCCATTTTCCTTTTCCATTTTGCAAGGGTATCTGCCGCTGACTGATAAGCAGAATGTGTAATTATTATGTAGTCTTTTCTTGGACCATAAGAACTTTCAACAAAAGGTAATGAAGATGAGCAAGCAATTCCATCAGGAATAAAACGATTGTTAAGTGCCAGATTTTTAAGCACTTTGGTAAACCTAAAAGTATTATTCGTACTAATTTGATTAAAAGACTTCCCTGAGCCTTTAAAAACAATTTTATATTTTATTGAAGAAAAGACTCTCAGTTTTCTACTAACCGGATTAAATTGTACAGGGCAAATCCTGACTAATGCCAATCGGGTATTTCGTAATTGATTTATTTCTATAACATCAACAATTTGTGCAGGATACAAAGCATTTCTACTATACAATTGATTATCTATTTCAAATATAGGTTCTGATGCTCCTTCTGTATCAAGTGCAGGTTGTAACGCAGGATGAATCATAAAAGTATCAATATCTATCCACTTTGAGTATTGAATATTTACTTCAATTGTTGCATTTTCAGGCAATGCAATTATATCATTAAACGCAGGTAAAGCGGGTCTTCCAATATCTCCAAGTTTACCAAAACCTTCAATATGAAGAAATTGATATTCAACATTATTGATTTTTTTGGATGTTAACATAGCACCTTTAAAATTATATTCTATCTCTAAACCTTCTGTGCCATAATCCTTTACAGCTCTTACAGGCATTGTTTCATAATTCTTAAAAGATTTATTGTTAAAAGATATATAACTACTTTGAGCAGATAAGTATAATCCATTGCATAATAAAATTGCAAATAATAAATATTTTTTCATATCTAGTTGATTTAAATTATTAGATTGATATGTGCCTCAAAAATAATAAAATTAAAGGATTTATGATATATATTTTTGATTTTAGCTTTAATACCAAATTAACATCAAAACACCCGATATAAATCATTTCTATTTCCCTTTTTTGTCGTTAAAAATTATTTCCGTAGCTATAGCTATGCAAAGAATTTTTGCCTAAAAAAAGAAAAATATAATTTAATTTATTTATCAGGCGTTTTGAAATTAAATTGGTATAATAGCAAATTAATTCAAAACCTGTTAATCAAAATATCAGTATTTTATATTTGATAGGGTTAAAATTAAGGAAACTTCTAATAATTCCTTAATCATCAACTTTTATTTTCAATTTAGGATAACGAATTACACCTTTAATAAGTTCTACATTATTTGCTTTTAATTGCTTTTCTACCTCATTTATCAAATTAAGGAATTCTCCTTTCTGTTTTAATTCGTTTTTAAAATTACGGATTGTACTCCTTGAAGGGATTTCATCTTCAAGAGTTAAACCAGCAAAATAAGTGAAAGACAATGAATCATTTACACAATCCTCAATATGATTATTTTTTATATCAAACCATTCTTCAAGAAGACAAAACTTAAAAAGTAACAATCCCGAATATGCCGGTCGTCCGTCAGTACGTTTTCCTTTACTATAATTTTGATTTATCAATTTTTCAATTTTATTCCAATTAATTATTTTATTGATTGAATTAAAAAATGATTTATTGATTTTCCGTTCAGCAATTGCAAGATCGGCAAAACTTATGTTTTTTGTAGGCTTATACATGGCACTTTTAAATATGCTACTAAGATACAAAAAATATTTATAATTGTATAATTATAAAATGTTAATTAAATCCCACATCTTACATCCTGCATCTTGCATCCTGTATCTTGCATCCTGCATCTTGTATCCTGCATCTTGCATTCTGTATCTTGCATCCTGTATCTTGCATCTTGCATCCTGCATCTTAAAACAATTTTTCCAACTTTTCTTTTACTTCTTGCAAATCAGGATTTATATCAAAAACCAATGAGGGTTTTAAGAAATGTAGTTTGTTATCTTTAGCAAATCTTCCTTCACCACCTCCGGTAATGTTGAGCATAATTATTGAATCTTTATCAATTTTATTTTCTTTAACAGTTTTTATAAGACTTGCCGTAGCTACTGCTGCTGCTGAGTGAATGTCAATTCCTTCTAATTTTTCAAACAAATCTGATGCGGCATTTAATTCTTCATTTGTTGCCAACAACACATCTCCTCCTGCATCTTTCATCGCATCATATAATCCACCGGAAATTGAATATACCGGTTTTCTGTTTGAAAGCACTTTGGAAATAATATTTTCAACTTGACCTCTTGCAACATTATCATCAAGCTTTGGTAATTCTCTCGAATTAGATTTCCATGCATCATGCACAAGAGTAAAAGGTGAATTTTGAGAAACCATTAATTTCATTTTATTATTCCCGTAATTACCATCTTCAATAAGTCTTAAATTAGCTTCCCATGCAGAAATTGCTCCCGTACTACTTCCTACCGCTTGAAAATAATAATCGGGAATTTTCCCGATAGTAGTTACAGCAGAAAGTACTGTTGTTCCCATCCCCTCTCTTCTGGCAACATTTTTAGCTCCTCCTTCAGGAATAAAATTGTCAAGTTCACAAGCTAAGTTCGAAAGGTAAATTGAATCATAGTAATCACTACCTGAGCGTGATACAATTAATTTCACATTATCTTTTATTGGTTCATCAAACCATAGTGTATCAATATAATCTTCAGGCACACTGAGTAAAAGAGGAATATTGTTATCGGAACAAACTCTGGCAAATGCTCTTGCTGTATTTCCTGCTGATGCTACAACGAGAATTTTATCTTCCATTGCAGCCATTCTTCCACAAACAGTATATGCTTCCGTTTCTTTGAAAGAACATGTTTTCATGAAAATATTTTTTTCTGGCCAATACCCACTGAAGGTTATATAAAGATTTGATAATCCGAGTTCTTGAGCAAGCTTTTCACTTTTATAAGTATGAGGAGCATAGGAACCTTTAAGCATTTTTTTTATGGGCAACCAATCTGCAAATTTATAAAGACCATAAGAATCATCTTTTACTTCCAATTGTTTTTTAGAATAAATTGCACGTATCAATGAAGGCTCTTTTTCAGGAGGATTAAGCATCCAGCCTGTATCTTTATAGGTTTTACCCGTTTTCATTGATTTTAAAATATAGTCCGTAGGTTGAATCTTATTATTCATATTCAATAATTGTTTTTTTTGAAGAAACAAAAATATAAAAAGTTCTTCATTTGATTTTTTAAAAAAACAATTTAATTGCAATCTGTCAAAAAAAAGAAAGTATAAGATTAAAAATACTCCAAAAAGTAGTTTTAACCTCAAATGTACAAAATCTTGAAGGATTCAAAAATACTATCTCATTGATTGTGTTTTCTTTGTGCCTTAGTGTCTTCGTGGCAATTTCTTCTTATTCATGTTTTTGAACTTTTTAGATTGACTCATAAGATTTAGAATTTAAATTTTAACTAATTTTGCACTCATAAATAATTGTTTTTGAAAAATTGTTTAATCAAATTATTTGATGAAAATTACTATTCTCATTGCATTCATTTTCGGAGTTCTACTTTTTAATTCTTGTAAAGAATCATTGCAGGGAGATATTAATGCAAACTTAGCTCCTGAAACATACACTGTTGTGGATACAATAATTCGTTTTGGTGATAACAGGTTAAAAACTAAAATTGATATTCATTGGTGGGGAGATGATAAAGATGGTTATTTAAGCGGTTATGAATTTTCATTAGACAACAAAAACTGGGAATTTACACAAAAGCAAGACAGTACTTTTTTAATAAATATTCCCGAAGGAAGTGATACTTTCAATTTCTCATTTTATATCCGCTCAATTGACAACGATGGTGTTGCTGACAAAACACCTGCATACATTGTTTTCCCTGTAAAAAATTCACCTCCGAATGTTGAATTTGTTTATTCAAAAACAACACCTTTACGCAAACCGAAAGCAACTTTTCCTGTTTTAAAATTTTCGTGGCAAGGAAGCGACCCTGACGGAAATGAAAATCTTGCACATTATGAAATCTTTTTAAACGATACCAACAATACAGCTTTAATAGTTGAATCAGTTTATAATTCAATTATTATTAAAAGCCAAAATTTGATCGATAACATTGTTGATTGTGATGTTTTTCAAGGCACTTCTTTAAAGCTACATGACAAGGTATTACAAGGTTTACGACTAAACGATACCAACAGACTTTTTATACGCTCTGTTGACATTGTTGGCGAAACCTCTCAATTTGATAGTAGTTATAAAATATTTGTCATTAAGCCAACTTCAAAAATATTGCTTGTAAATGCTTATTCAAAAAATATCGAGTTAAGAGAAGATTATTACGTTAACAATTTACAAAACATCGGAATTGTAAAATATGAAATAACAAGAATTAATGAAGTTATTGACAACATTTATACAGAACTATCACCTGATAATATCACTCAATCAATGATTTTCGACCTATTCGATTATTTAATTTGGTTTGGTAAAGATGTTGGATATTCAATGTCGTTAGCACAAAGAACAACTACAAATTTTTTCAATAATAGTGGTAAATTATTTATGGCTGTTGAAATATCTTCTTCTATTGATGAACAAGCAGGTTTTCTTGATTTTACTCCAATTGATTCTTTGGTAAGCATGCCCAAAGGTGTTAATAGTTTTAGAATTGAAAGAGATTCAATATTACCTCATTTGCAAGGATGGCCACTACTAAAATCATCAAAATATATTGCAAGTGCTCGACCTTTTTATCAAGATATTAGTTCAGTTGCTTTATACGATGCAAAAATTGTAAAAACAGGAACATTTGGTAAAAAACCATGGGAAGGAAAATCAACTGTTATTGCTAAAAAAGTTTTTAATGGAAATACTCAGTTTATAATTTCGTCTCTTGAACTTCACAACCTAAATGGTAATAATAATATTGATTCATTATTTACAAAAATATTCATTGATGAATTAGGACTTAATTAGAAATAAAAACAATTGTTAATGAACAAGATTGCAATATTTGCCTCAGGAAACGGTACAAACGCAGAAAACATTATTAAATACTTCAAGAATAATAAAGCTGTTGAAGTAGCATTAGTTTGTACAAACAATCCAAAAGCCAAAGTAATTCAACGTGCATCAAATTTAAATACTAATTCATTTATTTTTCATAAAAAAGAACTTTCAGATAGCAGTATTGTTTTGGACAAACTGAAAGAAAACAAGATTGACTTTATTGTTTTAGCAGGATTTATGTTACTAATCCCATCAACTATAATAGAATATTTCCCAAACAGAATTATTAATATTCATCCTGCATTATTACCAAAATATGGAGGGAAAGGGATGTATGGTGATAATGTCCACAAAGCTGTATTGACAAACAATGAAAGTGAAACAGGAATAACAATTCATTACGTAAATGAGAAATATGACGAAGGGGATATTATCTTTCAGATTAAATGTAATGTTGACCCTTCAAACGATAGCATTAATGATGTTGCAAACAAAGTTCATTTATTTGAGTACAAATATTACCCAAAAATCATTGAACAATTATTAACAAAATTTTTATTAAAAAAAGAAAAATAAATTTTATGAATTTAGAATTAACAAAGCCACTGGCATTTATCGACCTTGAAACAACAGGATTAAGTATTAGCCACGACAGAATAGTAGAAATTTCTATATTAAAACTAATGCCTGATAACTCAAAAGATATTTTAACATTAAGAGTTAATCCTGAAATAAAAATATCAGCCGAATCAATTGGGATTCATAAGATTAAAGATGAAGATGTAAAAGATGAGCCTACATTTGCCAAAATTGCAAAAAAAGTTATTAATTTCATTGCTAATTCAGACCTTTCAGGATACAATATTGTGAAATTTGATTTACCATTAATAATGGAAGAATTTTTACGAGCAAATGTTGAATTTAGTTTGGAAGGAAGAAAAGTTATTGATGTGCAACATATTTTTCACAAAATGGAAAAAAGAGACCTTTCAGCAGCATACAAGTTTTATTGCAATAAAAAAATTGAAAAAAAACACAGTGCAGAAGGTGATATAATAGCAACACAGGAAGTATTGTTAGCACAGGTTGGCAGATATAAGATACTTGAAAACAATGTTGATTCCTTATATGATTTTACAGGAAAACAATTAGATAAAATAGTTGACCTCGCAGGAAGAATTGCATACAATAATGATGGTATTGAAATTTTCAATTTTGGAAAATATAAAGGAAAAATCGTAACAGAAATTTTTGAAAAAGACTCTGCTTACTATGGTTGGATAATGAGAAGTGATTTCCCACTTTACACAAAAAAGAAACTAACTGAGTTGATACTTAAGTGGAAAAGCGAAAACAGATAGATTTCCCCTAAAGTCATTTTATTGAAAACTGGTTATTTGTTTATCTGATAGCTTTTGTGAAGTTTTTTGCTGGGGTTTAAAATTTCAGCTTTTATTTTTTAACTCTAAGTACTTTAGGCACTTTAAGTACTCCAACACTTCTTTTTGTTTATTTGTTTATTTGAAAGCTTTTGTGAAGTTTTTTGCTGGGGTTTAAAATTTCAGCTTTTATTTTTTAACTCTAAGTACTTTAGGCACTTTAAGTACTCCAACACTTCTTTTTGTTTATTTGTTTATTTGAAAGCTTTTGTGA
>JAYEOP010000171.1 GCA_034723125.1 Bacteroidota bacterium
ATTGAGTGGTCATTAAGTTGTCATTAAGTTGTCATTAATTGTCATTTGGTAGTCATTAAGTTGTCATTGAGTGGTCATTAAGTTGTCATTATTTGTCATTGGATGGTTATTGGATAGTAAGGGTTTGGGATTTGGGATTTGGGATTTGGGGTTTGGGTTTTGGGTTTTGGGGTTTAGTTGTTAATCCATTGTCGACTGTGGGTTGCGGACTAATTAAATTACGCCCGAAGGGCAAATGACAATAAATGACATGAGCGAAGTGAATAAGTATCATGAACAAAGCAAATAAATGACATGAGCGAAGTGAGTAAGTATCATGAACAAAGCAAGTAAATGACATGAACGAAGTGAGTAAGTATCATAAACAAAGCAAGTAAATGACATGAGCGAAGTGAATAAGTATCATGAACAAAGTAAGGAAATGACATGAGCGAAGTGAGTAAGTATCATGAACAAAGTAAGGAAATGACATGAGCGAAGTGAATAAGTATCATGAACAAAGCAAATAAATGACATGAGCGAAGTGAATAAGTATCATGAACAAAGTAAGGAAATGACATGAACGAAGTGAGTAAGTATCATGAACAAAGCAAGTAAATGACATGAACGAAGTGAGTAAGTATCATGAACAAAGCAAGTAAATGACATGAGCGAAGTGATTAAGTATCATGAACAAAGCAAATAAATGACATGAGCGAAGTGAGTAAGTATCATGAACAAAGTAAGGAAATGAGCGAAGTGAGTAAGTATCATGAACAAAGTAAGTAAATGGATAAAAAAATTAGTATGAAAAAACCAAAATTAAGTGTAAGACGAGGATTATTTATAATATTTTTATTGACAACAATTATGCTATTTGTTTCTATTAGTGCATTATGGATATATTCTGAAATAAGAAGAAACGATAGGGAGCTAAATTTATTAAAAGAAAATTTGATGAGCCAGCATAAAATACTGATTAAAAATAAAGTTGAAAATGTTGTAACTCATATAAATTTTAGAATAAGAACAGATACAATAACTCAAATATCTGATATGCAAAATCAAATATTAAATTGGGTGGCAACAATGCATTTTGAATATGGAGGATATATTTTTATTAATACTTATGATGGCAACGCTTTGATTTTTGATGGCAAAAAAATAAGCGGAATAAAAGATATAAGTAATATAACTGATTCTGATGGTTTAAGATTATTTGATAAAGAATTGCAACTTGCTCATAAAAAAAATGGTGGATATTTTAAATACAAATTTAAAAAAATGGACACTGATATTGAAGAACCAAAAATTTCATACATAAGAGGATATGATAAATGGGAATGGATAATTGGTGCAGGTGTTTATTTCAATGATATTGATAAAGAACTAACAAAACATCACGAAAAATTTAAAGATGAATTAAAAGGTAAAATAACAATAATAATTGCTATATTTTTATTTGTAATAATTGCCTTTCTATTTTTAACTTTTTTTATTAAGAATTATATTACAAAAGAATTTAATGTTTTTCATTCCTTTTTTAAAAATCCTGCAAACAAAAATATTTTTATTAATAAAAGCAAACTAAAAATTCATGAATTTAAAGACCTTGCTAATATCGCAAATACAATGATTGAGGAACGCGATAAAATGGATATTGAATTAAGTGAAAAAAACATACAATACAGGATGTTAGTTGATAATTCACTATCAGGATTTTACATTACTCAAAATCATATACTCAAATTCTGTAATAAAAGATTTGCAGAAATATTTTCCTATGACTTACCTGAAGATATAATTGGTGTTCCAATAAAAAATATTGTTACCAAAGAAAGTTGGGAAAAAATTCAAAAAGAAGTAGAAGAAAGAAAAGAAGGCAAAAAAACATTTTCACAATATGAAATAAAAGCAATTGATAAAAACGGGAAATTATTTGATGCAGAAGTTTTGGGGGGAAAAATAATTTACCAAGGAAAGCTGTCTGTACAAGGAACATTACTTGATATTACAAAAAGAAAAAAGGCTATAGAAAAATTAGAATTAAATAACAAATCTTTAATCCTTACAAAAAACATTTCGGATGTAATGCGAAAAGCAATTAATTTACTATCAGTAGCTGAAGCTTCGGTAAATGCACTTCTAAAACACACAGATGCATCATCGGTTGTTATGTTTACATATAATAAAATTAATAATAAAATTAATTATATTTATTCACAAGGTTTTCCAAAAGAAGCTTTAAAAGCGATTAAACAATTTCGGATAGATGAAAGCTTAACAGGATATTCTATAAAAACAAAAAAAGTACAATTTAGCATAAATGTTAGTAATGATGAAAAATATAAACATACAACAAAAGTTACACTAATTAATTCTAATGTTAAAACTGCTCTTTCAATCCCTTGCATTTATCAAAATGAAGTATTAGGAATAATTAATTTAATATTTGACGGAAAGAAAGAATTTAATAAAACAGAAATAGAAACTTTTTCATCTATAGGTCAAATGATAGGAATAAAGTTTTCAAATGCAAAATATTTGAATGACTTAGAACAAAAAATTATTGAACATGAACAAAGCAAAGAAAGATATAAAGAATTAGCAGAAATAGAAAAAAAGCGATCGGAAGAACTCCAAAAGTCTCATATAGAATTAGAACAGGCACAAGATGCTTCATTAAATATGCTTAATGACTTAAATGAAGAAATTAATATTAGAGAAAAAGCAGAAAAAGAACTCGCCAAACATCGTGATAATCTCGAAAAACTTATTAATGAAAGAACCGAAGAACTTGGAATATCAAATAACTCATTAACATTATTAATGGAAGATGTTATTGATATTAACAGCAAACTTAACAAAACAAATGCTCAATTAGATATAGCAAATAAAGAGCTTGAGTCTTTTTCATATTCTGTTTCACATGATTTAAGAGCCCCACTTCGTACAATAAAAGGTTTTAGCAATGCCATTTTAGAAGATTATCCAAACGAACTAAACAAAGATGCAACTAACTACTTTAAGCAAATAGTATCGGCTACAAATAACATGAGTCAACTTATTGATGACCTCTTAAAGCTATCTCGTGTTAACAAAAGTTATTTAATAATAGAAAGAATAGATATTGGCAAACTGTCAGAAGAAATATTTAACGAACTAAAAAAAATAAACAAAAACGAAAAAATCAAAATCAAAATTCAGAAAAATCTTATTGTAAATGCAGATAGAAATTTAGTAAGAATTATGCTTAATAATTTAATTTCAAACTCTATTAAATTTACATCAACAAAGGAAAAGCCAGTGATTGAAATAGGGAAAATAGACAGAACTAATGAAGAAAATGAAAAAATAATCACAGAATATTTTATAAAAGACAACGGAGTAGGATTTGACAATAAATATTCAGACAATTTATTTGCATGCTTTAAAAGGCTACATTCAGACACAAAATTTGAAGGTTCAGGAATAGGACTCGCAATAGTTAATCGGATAATAAACCGCCACAAAGGAACGATAAGAGGAGAAGGAATACCCAACAAAGAAGCAATATTCTATTTTAGATTTTAGAAAAAAGCATTGTTGCGAATATTTCCTTAATGCCAAGAAAAAAGATTAGCCACAAAGGCTCTAAGACTCAAAGAATCACGAAAAAAGAATCTTTGTGAAACTTCGTGTCTTTGTGCCTTAGTGGCAAGAAAAAAGATTAGCCATAAAAGCTCTAAGACTCAAAGAATCACCAAAAAATAAATCTTCGTGTTCCTTTGTGTCTTTGTGTCTTAGTGGCAAGAAAAAAGATTAGCCATAAAAG
>JAYEOP010000172.1 GCA_034723125.1 Bacteroidota bacterium
CACCTCTCACTCCTCACCTCTCACTCCTCACCTCTCACCTCTCACCTCTCACCTCTCACCTCTCACCTCCCCTCACCTCTCATCAACCTCCTCAGCATATCAAGAGCTATAATTGTTGAATACTGAATATTCTGCAACCTTCCTTTAGCGTGGAATATTTTTTTTGAAACAACTATATTTTTTGATGCAACAGCAATCCAAACCGTACCAACAGCTTTATCATCAGTTCCTCCATCGGGTCCTGCAATTCCGGTGGTTGCTATTGAAAAATCAGTATTCAAATTTTCTATTATTCCTTGAGCCATTGCCTCTGCCGTTTGCTGACTTACTGCACCGTAATCAATTAAGGTTTTTTTAGGAACTGATAATTTGCTCATTTTCACTTCATTTGAATATGCGATTACAGCTCCTTTAAAATATTGAGAACTTCCGGGTATTAATGTTATTTGATGAGAAATGTTCCCTCCTGTACAACTTTCTGCAACTCCTAACATTGCATTTTTTTCTAAAAGTAATTTCCCAATTGCCTCAGGAATAGTTATTTCATCATATCCAAAAATATACTCTCCAATCCTCTGTTTAATTTTTTCTATTACATTATTAATTTGTTTTTCCAACAAAAAATAATTTTCTCCTTTTGCAGTAAGTCTTATTTTTACCTGAGCAAGTGAAGGCAAATAAGCCATTGATAAATTTGTTTCCAAATTATCTTCAATATCTTTTATTATTTCAGCAATACGTGATTCCGAGATAGCAATTGTTCTGATATTTTTATTTATCAAAGCAACATTTTTTATCTTTGTTTTTAAAAATGGAACAACTTCATTTGTCATTAAAGCTTTTAATTCAAAGGGTATTCCCGGTAAAGAAATTAAAATTTTTCCATTTTCTTCAAATAGTAATCCGGGTGCTGTGCCATATTTATTTGTTAAAGCAATAGCCTTTTCAGGAATTAACGCTTGGTCTTTATGATATTTTGTGATTTTTTTAATTCTGTGTTTCAATATATTTTTTACATCTTCAAAAACCTTTTCATCAAATCTTAATTTCGTATTAAAATATTCAGTTAGAGTTTTTTTGGTAATATCATCATTTGTTGGTCCAAGTCCACCCGAAACAATAACAGTATCAACAACTTTAAAAATTTCATTTATAGAATTAAAAATACACTCACGTTCATCAGGAATGCTTATTTTCTTTTTAACGCTCAGCCCAATTAAATTTAATTCCTTTCCCAAAAACTGCGAATTCGTATCTAATGTCTCTCCACTCAATACTTCATTTCCTATGACAATAATTCCTGTATCCATGTAATTAATTTTTATCAAAATTACAATTTAGAAAAATAATGACAAAAATAATTGCTTTTTAATAGTTTTTTGACAGACTGACGTTAAGTATATGGCTTTTGGCGGTTTTTGGAACACAAATCTTTCAACTTACTTTTGGTTTCGCCCGCCTGTCGAACCTTGGCAGGCAGGCTCAACAACGTACATAAAAACCATAGGTGGCCATGCACTATGGGTTTTTATATGCTTAGGTGTTAGCTGTTGTTATTTTTTAATTATTATATCAAGTCCCAAACCGTGATACAATGTTACTTCTTTGTAAATACTACTTCAAATATCTTTAAATACCATATCTTTCATTTCTTCTTTCAAGTCGATTTGTGAATTATGTATTTCGCCTGATGCAATGTGAATTATCAAATATAAATCTTCATCTAATTCTAATTCACGAATTGATTGTATTTTAAAATTCTGATTTAATATACCTCCACTTGGTGATGAATTTTCTATAAATATTTTAGTAAAGTCATTTTTGTGTTTTTTGTTTCCTATTTCAATTTCTATTGTAGTCTCAGATTGTTTTAACAATTTTAAATTACCACATTCCTTGTTCAAATTGCACATAGTAAGCGATATTTCTGGAATTATTTCAAAGTATGGAATTGACTTCGCTTTTTGAATTGCTTTCTCGAAATATGGTCTTATTTCATCAACATATCTATTGTCTATTATTTCAATTGTATCAACTATTTCAATTATTTCAAATTCCCCATTTTTATTCAATTCTTTTAATAAGATAATGCCTTTCCATCTCGTTCGTTCCTCTCTTTTTACTGGATTCTCTTCAGTATCTCTTGCCCAAAATCTATCTAATGAAGTTTCAACTACAATTAATTTAGATTTTACAAATCCTATCGGATAAAGTTTATTAACATATGCCTTTCCACAAGAATATGAACTCAGGAATAATAAAATTAGTAATATGGTAATAAATACTTTTTTCATTGCTTTAATAACAACTAACGGCAGTCTGTCTAATAACCCTAACCACCGATTAAATTTTTGTCAAATATAAAGCTATTTCTGCTTTGCTCAAAAATAATTTGCTTTTTTTAGGTTGCGTTTTTCGAATTGCTTCTTCCAGTGATGTTGGAAAAATATATGCCTGTCTTCTGTCTTTTCCTTGTATAAATTTCATAGTATAAAAATAGAAATTATTCCTTTGGTGGCAAATTATTTTTATCTACAATTTGTGGATAGTTTTTAGACAGTCTGACGGCTTGGCTATGCGTAGTTTGGGACTTTGAAACGATTAATTTTCAATTTGTCACTAAATTATACCCAGCTCTACAAGTTTCATTATCAGCTAATTACCCAAATTACGTATAGCCTTTGTTAGCTACTGTACTTTTTCAAGTCTTGGTAGTCCAACTTTTTTTAAAGTCTCGTTTGCCTTTTTTATTTTGTCTTCAAATAAAGGCATTTTTTTAAATTTTTTCAATGAATTATCAATCTTAACGATTGGAATTTTTCTTTTATTCAATTCTTCAATTGTAATCATAATATTACTTTTTAATTCGTTTTACAACAAATGCTTCAAAATCTATTTCTTTGTCAAATCTAATCCACTGTTCATCTTTCAGTCCAAAAACTTCAAAATCGTGTGATACTTTGTCATAATATTTACTAATTCCCATTCGATACAACCTTGTCCTTGCTTTTGTACTTCCCGTTGCATAAACCCAGGTTTCAGGGTTTAAGTCAGTAAAAGCATAAACCGCAGAAACAACTGTTGCTAAAACCTTATCACTGTCTCCATTGTTTGAAACTACTTTATCGTCAATATCTCCAGTTTCAAGATTTTTGTCCCCGAATCCAATATTATAGAAATCTTTCAAATGTGTTTCACTGAATTTAATCAATTTTGGTATATTTCCTTTCGGGCCAATACTTATAAACTCAAACACAGTTAATGAATTTTCAGCACTTAATTGATATTTCGGCAGATTCATATTTGTTAATTTTCAAGCAAAGTTACAATTTTATTCTTAATCTTTCAATGTTAAATTCTGTGTTTCTATGTATAGTAGCTAACGGCAGTCTGTCTAATAAGCCCAAACATTGATATTTGTACTCAATCAGTAATTCTCCAAATAGCTGTTTTTTTTAAATCATACATTTTGTTGTCTCATCAAAATAATTGCTTGTTAATTTTATGATTAAAAACTTATCAGAAATTTAAAGAAATAAACATCAATGGAAGAATTATGTACAAAAATTAAAATTTAACTTAAAAATCAATAAAAATGAATTATTTAAAATAAAAAAGTATTAAAAAAAATGAAATGTTGCCAAAATACAATCACTAATTTTACTTGAGTTTTCCACAGAGCAAATTACTGCACTTACAAGTGATTGTTTTGTAGTCGATTGAAGCCTTGTTTAGTGTATAGTTAACTCATATTTTTATATCATCTAAATTAAAAACGTCCCACAATCT
>JAYEOP010000173.1 GCA_034723125.1 Bacteroidota bacterium
TTGTTATTTGTTATTTGTTATTTGTTATTTGTTATTTGTTATTTGTTATTTGTTATTTGTTATTTGTTTTTTGTTATTTGTTTTTTGTTTTTAGTTTTTCAGGCACTTTAAGTACTTCTTCTTGTTTATTCATGAATTTATTCTACTCCTTATAATTTATATTTTTTAAAGCAATTTTAAAATAGCTTTTCATATTTTTGACATTTGAAACTAATCATTTTTAAAGCACAAAATGAAGTTGTTAAACAAAAATAACCTATCAAAAACAACAAATGCTGTTATTCTGATAATTGTACTCCTTGTGATAAATGCAAATTCGCTGTGGAAAAAACAAGATAAAGTTATTACCTGGGATGTACTTGAATATTATTCCTACCTACCTGCAACATTTATTTATAATGATGTTACTCTTAGCTTTATGAATGATGAAAATCGTAATGACTATTGGATTTTTTGGCCTCATAAATCACCAACAGGAAAATATGTTTTCAAATTTACAATGGGAATGTCTGCTCTTTATTCTCCATTCTTTTTTGTTGCTCATCAATACGCAAAAGTTTCAAAATATGAAGCAAACGGATATTCATCACCTTACAAATTAGCTTTGTTATTAAGCAGTTGGTTTTTCCTTGCTTTAAGTCTTATTTTCTTACGAAAAATACTTCAACGATATTTTAAAGCAAGAGTAATTGCATTCACACTTTTGCTAATCGTACTTGGCACCAACCTGCTATTTTACACAGGAATACGTTCTGCAATGTCGCATGTTTATAATTTTGCTTTGTTCTCAATTTTCATTTATATTGTAATAAAATGGTACGAAAAACCCAAGATTCTTTTCTCAATTTTAATTGGTATTATAGCCGGACTTATTGCTCTTATTCGCCCTTCAAATATTATCATACTTTTATTTTTACTGTTTTATAAAACAAATTCATTCAAAGAATTCCCTGAAAGAATAAGATTTTTATTCAGCAAATATTCTCACATTCTATTAATGATATTGCTATTTTTACTCATTTGGTTACCTCAATTACTTTATTGGAAATCACAAACAGCACAATTCTTTTATTACACTTATCGCGATGAAGGATTCTTTTTTAATAATCCCCAAATCATCAAAGGACTTTTCAGCTATAGAAACGGATGGTTGCTTTACACTCCACTTATGTTATTTTCAATAATTGGAATTTATTTTTTGTTCAAAATAAAAAATGATTTTGCAATTCCAATTTTACTCTTTACTTTACTAAATATTTATATTGTAACCTCATGGTGGTGTTGGTGGTATGTAGGTTTTGGCAACCGTGCTTTCATCGATTCTTATGCTATTCTTTCTATTCCACTTGCAGCTTTTATAACATTTATCTTTAAGCAAAAACAAATTATTAAAATATCTTCAATTGCAATAATAGTGTTTTTTCTTTTGTTGAATATTTTTCAAACATGGCAATTTAAACGGGGTTATATCCAACCTGATTCAATGTCAAAAAAAGCATATTGGTTTTTGTTTTTCAATACAAATCCTAGAAATGCTTTCTGGGGATTGCTCAACAAAGTTGATTACGAAAAAGCAAAACAAGGAACTTATGTTAACTTACCAAAAAACAATAAAACAAAAAAATGATTTTCAAAAATAAGAAACTATTAAATCTTGTAATACTAATAATATTTTTCCTTGGTGTTTATGCTTTTGTTTTTAACAAACTTCAAAAAATTGATTGGCAAGTTACTATTTTCAGTACATTCATTTTTATTCTGATATTTTTTGTTTTAAATATTATTCCCAAAAATCATTCTATAACAATTTTTAAAAAAATAAAATTAAAATCATTTTTAATTATTGATATTTTACTTTCTCTCTTTGCAACAATATTAATTTTTAAACTTAAAAGCAAAGTGTTTTTTGATGATGCAGGTTTTATTCTCAGATATATTGACAATTTCCGTGATGGATATTTTTATTCTTTCAATCCGCAAGACGGTGTAATTTATGGTTCTTCATGTTTTACAAATACTATAGTTTTTGGTTTTTTGGCATTCCTGAAAATTTTAAGTCCTGATACACTTTTATTATTATCAAATTTTTCAGGAATATTTTTTACTTCTTTCTTTATTCTTTTAATTGTTAAAAAACTTTTTTCAAAAACTGAGCTACAATATTTGATTTGGGCAGGAGTAATTTTCGGTACAAAAATGTTTCTCAATGTTGCAACTTCAGGCATGGAAACTCCTTTTCATATCGCAATTGTTTTTCTTGCTATCACATTTTTTATTTACGACAAACCCAAGTTGATGTGGCTTTCGCTTGTGTTAGCGGTTATATCAAAACTTGATGCTGCTCCTGTTGTTGCCACAATTTCAATTTTGTATTTTATTATTCACTTTGAACGCTTCAAGTCATTCAGCTTAAAAAAATCCGTTTACTCTGAAATATTATTTTATGCAATAACACCCCTTGCTTTGTGGATCGCATTTACTTTTTTGTTTTTTGAAGGACCTTTACCTCAATCGGCTTACGCAAAAATCCATAATTATCAGAGTACTGAAAATCATTGGTTTCCGTTTTTTACAAAATTTATTAATGACAGCTATCTCAAACCTATTTTGATTCTTAACTTTATTTTTATGTTAATAATTACCATAGGATTATTTATCAAAAAGAATATCAAAACTTTATACTACCTCACTCCCGGACTACTTTTTATTTCATCTTTGATTTTATATTATTTTTATAATCCTGCCGAAAAAATGATGTGGTATTATTCAATGCCCGGAATTTTCCTGATATTTCAAACACTTACAGCATTAGCCTATATCATTGACAATTACTTTGTTAAATACAAAAAAACAATTTCAATTTTATCTTTCGCAGCATTTTTTCTTTTTACTTTTAAAGATGTAAAAGCCGCAACAAGCTGGCTCAACAAACACTTGAATGAAGTTGAAAAAGAAAGAATTGCAATAGGAAAATACATTGGAAACATCAGTAACAAAAATGAAGTATTGCTATCAGGACATGGAAATACAAGTAGGTATTTTAAAGGCTACGTTATGGATATTTCCGGACTCAACAATAAAAAAGCAACTGATTACAAACTCAACAAAGATTCCATTATTGAAGCATTCAAGCCTGATTATGTAATTAATCATGCATGGTATTATTATTTGAATTTCGATACTAAATTTAATTACAGGCTAAAACATGCTTTTTTTGACATTACTGAAAACAACTTTCCTACATGGGTACTTTTTGAAAAAAATAAAAGCGATACACTTTTTGACCTTGTCAGAATAAATCCTGATAAAATATCAGGGACAAATGAAATAAAAAAAATCTACCTTGGCTTTAGAGCTAAAGGAAATAATATTGAACTGAATTTCACAAGCGACACAACACAAACACTTAATAAAGTTGTTTTTGGAGTAAAAAGAAAAACAGAAAATTTTAATTTACTTATTGAATGTTTTAACAAAGATTCACTTCTATCCTCACAAAAAATAAAAATTGAAAAGAAAGGAAGTGAGAATAAGATTTCCCAATTTGTAAAAGAAGTGCAATTTTATATTTCTGATAAAAAAATAACAAAAGTAAGAATAACTTCCTCTGAGAAAGCAAAAACAATTACAGTTGTAAATCCAATGACGGAATATATTAAGCAATAACAAATAAAGAAGTACTTAAAGTGTCTAGAGTGCCTAAAGTACTTAAAGTTATGTGTTACGAATAAACAGATAACTAAATCCTCCTTCGCTAAAGCTAC
>JAYEOP010000174.1 GCA_034723125.1 Bacteroidota bacterium
CTTTAGGCACTCTAAGTACTCTAAGTACTTCTTTTTGTTTATCCGTAACACATACCTTTTACCTTTTAGTTTTTACCTTTTAGTTTTAACTCACCTCAAAAGCAAAACACTCCCCTTAAAATTCTCCTTTCTCCCCATAGTTCCTTTTGCGTAAATTTGATAATAATACGCTCCTACAGGACTGGTTTTTCCTTTGTATTTTCCATCCCATGAATCGTGGATGTTGTGGCTTTCGAATACTTGCTCGCCCCAACGGTTGTAAATTTTTATGTTGTATTCGATTATGAACGTACCTTTTATTTGAAAACTATCGTTTATTTCATCTTCGTTTGGTGTGAATGTGTTTGGCGCGTAAATGTGAAATTCTGTTGGAATGCAAACTTCGTTTGAAATGGATTTTACCGAATCTCCTTTTCTGTTTGCTACTATTCTGTAGCAGTAAAATTCTTGGTTTATTTTTGTAAAACTGTCTGTGAATGTGTAATTGTCCTGTAAAGACAATTCATGAATTGTCTCTACGAGGGTAAATTGATTTTTTGATTTGTTGAAAATTTGTATCTTATAATTTTCTACGCCTTGTTTCCATTGTTCATAACCCGTCCATATTAATTTGGGGTAAATGCTTTTTGCTTCTGTTGTAAGAAGAATGCTTTTGCCGTAATTTGTGTATTCGCTTTTGTAATCGCAACTGTCAATTACAAACATTCTATAAAAATATGATTGTTTGTCAACCTCCGAATTAAAATCAAGAAAATCAAATGTTTGCTTGTCGCTTGTGCTTAGCTCGTACCAACTAATTCCGTTTTCTGATTTTTCGAGGATGTAGGTTTTGGGAATTCCTTTTGTTGCTTCTGTCCATTCAATTAGGATGTTTTCGTTATTTTCTACTGTTGCTCTGATTATTTCGTTTGCTTTTACGTGTTGCTCTATGAAAAAATATTTTGTTGAATCTGTTGAACAACCAAAATCACTTGTTGATGTGAGGGTTACGGCTTTTTTACCTGTGTCTGAATAAATGTGATTTGGGTTTTGTAGTTGCGAATAATTGCTGTCTTCAAACTCCCAAAACCAGCGTTGTACCTTTCCTGAATCTATGAATGATTTATCGTAAAAAAACATTGTGTCTTCAAGGCAGTTGTTGAGGTAAATGTAAGCGGCTACAGGCATTGGGTGGACGTAAACATTCTTTAAAATTGAATCTTTACAGTTTTTATCACTTATTGAAATTATTTTTATCGGATATTTTCCCCAGTCTGAAAATGAAAAATTATTTATTGCAGGATTTGTTGATGTTAGACTGTCATCAACAAACCATTGGCGAGCTAAAGTCCCTGAACTGATTTTTGATTGGTCAACAAAAATAAATTCATTTGAATCAAGGCATTGGGTTGAATCGTTTATAGAAAAATCTGCTGTTGGTGATGGGTTTACTGTAATGGTTTTGGTTATTGAATCGGGGCAGTTGTAGGAATTTGTTGCTTTGAGTTTTACATTAAAAATTCCTGAACTTTGGTATTTGTGATTAACATTTGAATCTGTTGAAAACGAACTGTTACCAAAGTCCCAGTAATAATTCAACCTAACAGCATTTGACCAAGCTGTTAGGTTTATAAATTCAAAATTATTTTCGTTAAAGCACTGAACAGAATCATTTATTGAAAAATCCGCTTTTGGTGATGGATTAACGATTACGCTTTTTGAAATTGAGTCTTTACAACCAAGAGTTGAAGTAGCAACAAGACTAATATCAAAAGTATCAAAGCTTGAATACTTCATTTGTCCGTTGGAATCCGTTGAAGTTGTTCCGTTACCGAAATCCCAACTATAGTTTAAACCTAATAGGTTTTGAAAAGCTGTTAGGTTGAAAAACTCAAAGCTATTTTCGTTTAGGCATTGAACGCTGTCGTTTACAGAAAAATCTGTAACAGGACTTGGAAAGACAATTATTTCTCTCGTAGCCGTGTCTCTACATCCATGATTTGTTTCCTCAATTAAAACAACATTAAAAGTATCTCCTACTGAATAAATGTGCTGTACCGTATCAGAATTTGAGGTGGTGCCGTCTCCAAAATCCCAATAAAAATCACAATTTAATAGAGTATCAATTTTACTTATAAATTTAAAGTTGTTTAAACTTAAGCATTGTGCAGAATCCGATATGATTATTTTTGCTTTTGGCATGGGATACACAAATACCTTTTTAGTTTTTGATGCTGAACAACCATAATCCGAAAGTACAGTTAATTTTACATTAAAGGTATCTGTCAAGGCATAGTGATGTGATGGATTTTGGATATACAATTTATTTGAATCCCCAAAATCCCATTCCCAGCTAAAGTTACCGGAAACAATGTTTGAACTGTCTGAAAATAAAAAATGATTGCCATTAAAACATTGGGAGGTGTCATTGATATAAAAATCTGCTTTAGGATAATAACTGATGCGAATCTCACGCTCCAGAGTATCCTTATCACCCTGATCGTGCCAAACGAAAATCCTTACATTATAAAAACCTGAATCTGTGAATCTGTGTGATGGAAATTTTAGGTTGGAAGTATTTGAAAAACCAGAAGCTATATCCCCGAAACACCACAATACGCTATCAATGTGTGTAGTATCTGTGATGCTGAACAAAGTGGTATCGCCATAGCATGTATTTTCCGCTTTGAAATCAGGAACAAAAAAGTAGGACTGTAGGAATTCGGGTAATTGACCAGACAATGAACCAATAAATAAACTATTTTTAACAAAGTTGCAAGTAGTTCCTTTTATATTCGGATAATTTATGACACCTAAATATCCCTGTGGTAAGCCTGCAACATAGATTTTGTGATTAATGGACAATTGAAGTGTTTCTGCTGAACCTGAACCAGTACCAAATTTATATGTACCAAGAAAACATTTGCTTTTTATAATTGAATCCTTGTTGTAAATACTAATATCATATTGGAAAAGAGAATCATCCTCACCATCATACCCTCCATCTACAGAAATATATAATAATTTACCATTGGGTGAAAATTCGGCACCCTTATATTTCTTTCCATCAATAAAGCGGATAGGATTGGATAATTTCCCTGTTACATTATTAAAATAAAATATTTGAAAACCTGAATGTACACCTATTCTTGAAGCAGTAATTACAAGTTTTTTTCCATTAGGTGAAAAACGGAGATAACCAGTTGATTTTGACCATTTTTTTCCTGTATAGCTGATAACTGGAGTAGTGTCAAGTCCATTTTTTGATAAAAGATAAGAATAATAACAATTTGAATTCGGATAAAAGTTCCTGGCACAAACAATCCATATTGCTTCCTGATTGGAATGTTTTACCGCACCCATCTTCCCAATATGTGTATTATGAAATAAAAGCTGATTTTTTAGAACTACTTCTCCCAATCCATTATCTTTTGTTTTGTCAATGATGTGATAATAAAATCCTTTAGTTTTGAAAAAATGCAAAGTAAAAAGATAGTAAATATTTTCATTATCTGGTTGAGGTACAAATAATGCTCCTTGCCTTTGAGTTGAATAGCACTCAAGACCTGTTCCGTTTTTCATAATCTGATGGTTTTTATTCCAGACTTTTTCTCCATTGGAATAAAATAAAAGATTCCCATTTGCATCAGAAATTGTTGTTGCTGAATAACCTGCTCTCATTTGACTGTTAGAAAGAGAAACAGGAACAGAATTCCCATCACCGAAATCAACTCCAATTTTATTACCAAAGTACCAATACCGTGCTTCAAGTTG
>JAYEOP010000175.1 GCA_034723125.1 Bacteroidota bacterium
CAATAGTTATAATATTTGATTTTTTTAAGAATTGTTAATTTTCATTTTTATATCTTTACATTGTGAAAACTGTTAGAAAAATACTTTTATTCCCATTTTCTTTGCTTTATGCACTATGGATTTTTTTGAGAAATTTTTTGTTTGACATAGATTTTTTAAGATCCGAATCATTTGATATTCCTGTTATCGGGATTGGTAATCTTTCTTTGGGCGGTACAGGAAAAACACCGCTTGTAGAATATCTTACAAAACTATTGTTAGCTAAAAATTACAAAGTTGCATTGTTGAGCAGAGGCTACAAAAGAAAAACAAAAGGATTTGTTTTGGCAAAAAACAATTCCACAGCTATAGAAATAGGAGATGAGCCATTTCAAATCAAAAATAAATTTCAGGAATTAGTTGTTGCTGTTTGCGAAAAACGTGTTGAAGGAATAAAAAAATTGCTACAAATAAATCCACAGCTTGATGTAATTATTCTTGATGATTCTTTTCAGCACAGATATGTTAAGCCCGGAATGAATATTTTACTTACGGAATTTTATGCACCCTATTTTAATGATATGATATTTCCCTCAGGTAATCTCAGAGATCAAAAATGTTCTTCAAAAAGTGCTGATATTATTTTGATTACAAAAACAAAAACAGATATTACTGCAAAAGAAAAGAATGATTTTTTATTAAAATTAAAGCCTAAAAATTATCAGGAAACTTTCTTTTCAAACATTCATTATCAGGAATTAATTAATTTTAACAATAAGTTGAAATTACAATTATCATCATTAAATAAATATTCGGTATTACTTTTTTCAGCTATTGCTAATTACAAAGTTTTATTAGAATTTATTTCGGAGAGAGCAAAAAATATTGATTTTATAAACTTTGCCGACCATCATAATTTTACAAAAAAAGACATAAATAAAATTAAGAAAGCTTTTGAATTACTTGCTGATGAAAATAAAATATTATTGACAACGGAAAAAGATATTAGCAGAATTAGAAATTCAGAAAAGGAAAATTTATTTAAATCATTACCTTTGTACTTTATTCCAATAGATATTATTATAGATGATAGTAACACTTTTAACAACAAAATATTAAAATATGTTGAAGAAAATAAATGAAACAATTGATTTTATAAAAAAGAAAATTGATTTTGAACCGCAGTTTGGAATTATTTTAGGCACCGGACTCGGAGGACTTGTAAAAGATATTGAAATAAAATACACCTTAGATTACGATAAAATTCCAAACTTCCCTGTTTCAACGGTAGAGAGCCATAACGGTCGCCTTGTTTTCGGAATACTTAATGGAAAAAAAGTTGTTGCTATGCAAGGACGATTTCATTATTATGAAGGTTATTCTTTTCAGGAATTAACTTTCCCTGTAAGGATATTAAAATTTCTTGGAATAGAAAAGTTGTTTATCTCAAATGCTTGTGGCTCTGTTAATCCTGACATCAAAACAGGTGATGTTATGATTATTAAAGACCATATAAATCTTTTAGGAGGTAATCCGTTAAGAGGAAAAAACCATGAAGAACTTGGTCCGCGTTTTCCTGACATGACAGAGCCTTACAGCAGAGAATTAATAAAAAAAGCTCAAGATATTGCAAAAAAATTGAACTTTTCCGACATCAGAGTTCACACCGGAGTTTATGCAAGTGTGCAAGGTCCCAATCTTGAAACAAATGCCGAATATCGCTATTTGAGAATTATTGGAGCTGATGTGGTAGGAATGTCAACAATACCTGAAGCTATTGTAGCACGACACATGAGTTTACCTACCTTTGCTATTTCAGTAATAACCGATGAAGGATTTCATGATATTAATGAGGCTGTTTCTATTGAGGATGTTATTAGTGCTGCAAATAAAAGCGAACCTAAAATGACTGCAATTATTAAAAATTTAATCAGCAGTTTATAAAATATTTATTTCTTTTACTTAGGGTTTTTGAAAACTCATAAATTGTAATGAAAAAATCAATTCTTATATTCCTTTTAGTTTTTATTTTTGTTTTTAAAAATACTTTATTCTCAGCCGAGAAAGATTCTATAAAAATAAAAGTTACTTACACAAGTCTTGAGTTTCAAAAACTTTATCCCGATTCATTTGTTTCTATTGATACAAATCTTTTTCTATTTCATCAATATAATGAAGCTTACAGATTCGATAATTTTTATAAAAATACAGGAAATATAGGTTCTCCAACCATGAATCTTAAACTTCAAACTCCACAAGAAACAGCTTTTAATATTGGATTACATCAATTTGATATTTTTAAATTTAGTCCTGAAAAAATAAAATTTTACGATACCTACACTCCCTTTTTTGATTTTTTTTATGTGCAAGGAAACAAAGAAATGCAAAGATTCAGAGCATTACATAGCCGAAATATAAATCCATTATGGAATGTAAGTGTGCTGTTTAATTCTGTCAGGTCAGAGGGTTTTTACTTAAACCAAAAAACGCACTTAAGCAATCTTGGAGTAACATCAAGATTTAAAAGCAAGAATGAAAAATATCATTTATACTTTAGTTATATCTCAAATAAATTTCATGTTGGAGAAAATGGGGGGTTACAATACGATTCAACATTTGCAACTACTTCTAAATTAGGCAAACAAGGATTAGCTGTAAATTTAAATGAGGCAAAACACGAACTTGAAGAAAAGACTTTTTCCCTTTTTCAAACACTTTTGCTTTCCCCTTGTGTATCCGATTCTGCAACAAATGATTCGCTAATTGTTAATAAAAAATCAAAAAATAAAGTAAAATTAGTACATCACGCAATTTATAAAAAATCAGATTACAACTTCCTTGAGCCTTTACCGTCTTTATCTTATTACAAAAATATATTTTTGGATTCCACAGCTACCAACGATAGCATAAACCATCAGGAATTAAGTAACAAATTGTTCATAAACATTATTCATCCTAGCACACTAAAAGCATGGGATTTTTCTTCAGGAATAAAATATGATATTGGCAAAACAATAAACATGAACCTTGACAGTAATTATTTTAATCTTCATGCGTTTTACGATTTCAATAAAAATTTTCAATTGGGAAATTTTTGTATAAATGGAAGTTATATAATTGCCGGTGCCAATGCTTCGGATTTTAATTTAACTGAAAAAATAGAATTAAAAGCATCAAAAACAACATTGCTTAAAATTGGAGTAAATCATCATTTTTATTCCCCTTCATTTATTCAAAGCAATCTTATTTCAAATCACCTTCGCTGGAAAAATGATTTAAAAAAAATAAAAGTAAATTCACTTTTCACTGAAATTGCATGGACTGCATTAAATACTTCTTTTAAAGCAGAATATAAACATTTAAACAATTGGGTGTTTTTTGATAAATCAATAGAAGTGGAACAAGCAACAAAGGCTGTAAATCACTTTTCTTTAAACTTAAACAACAAGTTAAATTTTTCCAGAATTTTCATCATTAGCAACCTTGAATATCAATGGGTAAGTGATAAAACAATAATTCAAGTCCCACAACTTATGCTAAATGCATCTGTATTTTATGCCAATAAAATATTTAAAAACAAATTGAACTTTAGAGCAGGTATTGATACAAGATTGTATAAAGGATATTATTCAAACTCCTATTTTGCACCCTTTAGCATTTCTTATTCACAAACAGAATACTTTACGGATTTTTATCCAATAGTTGATGCCTTTATCGACTTTTCAGTAAAAAGGATGAGGATATTTTTAAAATATGAGCATGTAAATCAAGGGCTTACTTCCTCAAACTATTTCATTTTCCAACACCATCCCCACAATCCCGGAGTTTTCCGATTTGGCTTTTCATGGATGTTTTTTGATTAGAAAAATTATTGGACTATTTTCAAGTAGCAGAGGAATATACCTTTATAAATTTACCAGTTGGTGTTACACATCAAAAATATTCTCAATATTTTTCTTTAATTCGGAGAATCTTTCTTCATCACAATGATTTGAGAATATTCCAATAAATTCTTGTCCTTTTCCACCTTCAATAAACATAAAAGATAAAAATGAGTCAAACAGATGAAAATTACAGGAATGTTTAATTCTATCCATTCCTTTTCGGAATTCATCAAGCTCAAGAATACTTTCAATGGGGAAAAAATAACGTCCTGATATTTTAATGTCTTTGCAAACTCCGTCTCTTATTTCTATAAGTTCTGTATATCTTTTAAAAAAAAGATTGGTTTGGTAATCCTCAACTTTTTTATCTTTCAAGAATGTAATTCCCAAAGATTTTAGTTCATCAATAATAATCCCTAGCACCTCTATAGTAGTAATCTCCAATCTTATACATTGATATTCTTTGTTATAGAACTTAAGTTGTCCTGGGTTTATTTCTACATTAGTATCTAACATTTTGTTAATCTGATATGCTTTTTTTAAAACAGTATCTTGAAAACAATCAATATGCTCTTTCACAATTAAAAATAATCTCCAATTATTTTGATGTTTATTGGGAGGGAAATTTGCTTTCGCATAATAATCAGGTTGGTGATTTGTTTCTAACACTAGTACACCTTTTTCATTACTCAATTCAGAACGACCTAATTTAACATTTACATTGTAGCATGCAATTCCGCTGTATTTAATTTTTTCCATAATATTTAATTTTAAACAGTTACTATTATTAATTAATTTTTATGTTGATCTGTTGTATCAATTATAAAACCTTCAATTGCGTTAATGTTTCCGTTTTTATCATAAACAGGTGATGCTGCTAATGTATGATATCCTATGTCTCCATTTTTACAAACTCTTTTAAGGTCGGCATTATGTACGGTTTCACCCTTCAATACTCTTTTAACAATATCATCAACTATTGCTTTATCTTTCGGGTCTCTATTTAATCCGTATGTTTGACCAATAATGTGTTCAGGAGATTTACATTTATAAATTTTTAACCACCCTTCGTTTACTTCTTCGTATTTACCATTTCTACCAATTCTAAAATAACCAACTCCTGCATGATTTGTTGTATCATGTAAATATGATTTGTTTACATAACCAAATTTTTCATCAACATGTTCTAAAGCTTTTTCAAGTAGATCATCAATATTAGTTGAACTGGCTATTTCTGCTTTCATTTCAGAAAATTTTACTTGTAAACCTTCCTCAATCGCATATTTTGCATCTTCATCAGACATTTCTTCCCATCCTGTAATCATTGCTTTTACACTTGAAGTTACTGTATGCCCCGTGGATGTTAAATATACATGAATAATAACAAAACCCATTAGAATAAATGCTCCAAATGTATGTAAGTAAGCTATCCAATCTAAAGACATATTTGTTCCACTTTTTAATGTGCTGAAATAATAAAAATATAATACTCCTGTAACAATCATTAATGGAATAATAAATAATTTCAAACCTAAATATGTTAGACGTTGCAAAGGATTAAACTTTGTATATTTTGTTTTGTGAGTAGGATGTTCTGCTTTGTGAAAGATACCAAATATATAATAATTCAGTTGTTCTTTCATCATTTTAAGGGTTGGGATGTATTGTCTCCATTCTCCAATTGTAAAATCCCAAAAAACAGTAAAAATCATTAATATAATTAGTGCCCAAGCAGCATTACTATGAAATGTAACAGCTTTGTCGTAACCAAAAAGAGAAAATGTACCATGAACCTCTAAACCAGTTGTTGCTAAAAAGAAAATTAGAAGTGCTTGTGTCCAGTGCCAAAATCTATTGTATTTACTATATATATATACTTTTTTCATTTTAATATTGTTAATTTTTAATTTCTTGCTCTAAACCTAAGAAATCCGTGAATTGAAACCCCAAAAATTGAGAAAAGAACAAAAAGTTTTCCTGCCCAATCTAAAAAGATATTAACATCTCTGCCAGGTAAATAAAAATTATTTAGCTCAGCTAATCTACTATCTCTACTATGGCATTCTGTACAAGATAAAGCCTTATCTGACTCAGAAACCATGTGGTTAATTGGCCAATAAGAACGTGTACTGATAAAGTCCATTTCTCCGCTATAAGTTTGCCCAACATATTCCATTCCTACTTTTGCTGATTTATTCCAATCAAAATCTGACCAATATGCACCAGAGCTTTTTTTGCCGTATGATTTAAATTGAATAAAGGTTTTGTTTTTAGTATCGTACGGTTGTTTTCCCCTCATTATTTTTATAGGATAAATTTTGCTGTGAGGATCATCATATCCACCATGTAAAGCATTCAAATCAACAGTATCAGTTGTTATTTTTGTTTTTAAAGTTGTTTTATCTGCTATACCATTCCACCATCTGTATTCAGGTGTTAAATTACTTCCAAAATGAGCTGTACCATGTTTAGTACTATATTCTACTGTTTTATCTTTATTCCATTCTTCGTAAGGCTTTCCGTTTTTCATTTTCCCTGCTGTTGAATAATCCCAAAATGTTTGTGTAGGATTTACTTTTGCATAAGTTGGAATATGGCAAGTTTGACAAGATACTTTTTCAAAATGATTGTTTAGCATCCGCGACTGATGAGGTCTTGAAGTATGACATTTTATGCAGCTTACTCTATCTTCGCTTTGAGCATAATTATTTGAATTAGTCATTGGTCCCTTACCTTTTATTTGGTGATGAACAGTTTCATGACACTGAGAACAATTTAAATTTGCTCCGTCTTGTGCCATGTGTACATCAACGTCTTTTGTGCATGCTTCTGGATCTGCCTGAACCATTTCTAAATCTCCATGTTTTACATTGTTTCCGCCTCCACCTTTCCCGTGGCAATTTAAACAGTTGTTATTAGTAGTTGGTCCAACATTCATCGCTATATCATTCAAATCTACTTTTGCTGAAGGAAAGCCTCCTGTTCCTTTAGTTTTTTTATAATTCCCTGTATTATCATGACAAATAATACAGTCAATATTATTTTGATTTGTGAAATCAAAGTTTTTGTTTTCACATCCGTAACTGACATGACATTTTGAACATAAAGCTTCATTAGAATTTATTCCAACACAAAAGTTATTTATTACATTTTTTTTCCCAAGCTCTACTATTCTGCCATCTGAAAGTGTATCTATACTTGTACAATTCCAATGAGATGTTTTCATAAATTCTTCTCCGCGTTTATTATGACAAGATAAACAAGCTACAGTTAAATCTTGTGGGCTTTCAAATTCTTGCTGAAGAATCTCAAACTTTGAATGATCTACAGTTTTGTCTGCTTTATAAATTTTTGAGATTATAATATTCCTGCTATCTAAATGATTATACTTTACAATAACTATAAATACCAAAATAATAGGTATTATTAAAAAAAGTAAAATTTTAAAAAATGTTTTCATAATTGACTGCTATATTTCACAAGATTATACTATACAACTTGTAATAAAATTATTTTGCAAAGGTAATTTTTAATTGTTATTGACCGCAAGATTATTTTTTATTATTCTTTGTTTTATATCAAGAAAAGCATTATTTTGAGGTATCCAATTTGAAATTGTTTTTATTCTTCTTTAGTATTTAAAACCACATAACCAATAAGTTCATCAGTGTTAAAAAATTGTGAACGTGCATAAACAAATATTCTGTAATCATTTTCGGTTTCAAAATGGGAGCCTTGAAAACGTGTACAATCAATTGTTGATGTCTCATTATCTTTAATTACATAAAAGTAATTATAGTAGCCTTGCTTTACTTTTACTTGTGTAAAATATATTTTTCGACTTGCATCATAATGCAATTTAAAGTCTTCATTAATTTCCCAATCTGTTAAGTCTCCAAAAAGATAAACATCTTTTCCGTCATCAGGATATGGAGTGGTTAATTTAAAATGTGCAAAAACATAATCAATTTCATTTGGCTTAAGTCCTTTTTCATCTCCTGCAATTATTCTGTCCCCGTTTAAATCCATCCACTCTGCGTAAGTCAAGTGAGAACGATCTTCATCAACGAGCAAATAAACATGGTATAAAGAATCAAACTTTAATTTATTAACGCCTCTACCCGGATAACGGATTGAACGCATATCAACAAAACGCCATTCACTATTTCCCCAAAAAAGATTCTCCTCTTCGTAATCATAAATTAACTTATTATTATTAATATACATTGGCTTTAGGTCTGTTATTTGATTATCCCATCTTTTGTTTTGCCTCAGTACAACACTTATATCTTTAACAGGATTCATTACATTCAAATTTGTAAAATCAATGGTAAAATCAATTTCTTGTTTTGTATCCTGATACTTTGCATAAGTTGGCTCTTTTAAATCCGCCTGTATTTTTATTTTTTGATTTACTACATAAAACCTTCTTGTTAATAGCACACTATCCTCATCTTCTGCAAAATAAACTTTTAAAAGATAATTTCCCGACAAGGTTATCTTCATATTTTCTGAAGGAATTACAACCCAATAATTTGTAAAATCCTGATAAGTATTTGTTGAAAATTCATAATTCTCAATATATCCGTATCTGTTACCTTGCAGATAATCATCAACAAAAAGATTGCTTTTTTCCCAATTTGAAGTGCAATGCACAAAAGAATACATTAATTCTTTATATCCTCCTCCAAGATCATCAAATGAAAGTGTAAGAGTTTCCTGTAAATTATTAATGTCAATTATTGGAAATGTATTTATTTTTCCACTTTTATAAAACACAACAGTTTTAATATTTGGGTCAAATATTTTATTCTCATTTATAAATTTTTCTTCAAAAGCAAAAGAATTTGTTGTATTAACAAAAACTAAAAGGGATAATAAAAGTAGTAAGAGCAGTTGTTTCATAGATTTTTTGTTTTGATAAATAATAAGTTACAGCTTATAAAATATATATAATTAAAAAGAATGTAAAAATATTTGCAAAGTTCGATAAAAAGTATCTATGTTCGTGCAAAATTTTTTTGTTATTTAATTTTAACAAATACAGAAAATGTCTAAAACATTTAAAATAAAAAAAGGATATGATGTAAAACTAGTTGGTAATTCGGAATTGAAATTTGACAACAAAAAGATACCATCCAAGTTTGCATTAAAACCATTAGATTTTGACGGTGTTCGTCCAAAACTCATTTTAAGGGAAGATGCACAAGTAAAAGCAGGTACAGCTATTTTTTGTAACAAAGACAATGAAAAAGTTGTTTTTACCTCTCCTGTAAGCGGAAAAATTACTGAGATTATTAGAGGGGAAAAAAGAGTAATTCAGGAAATTGTTATTGAAGCAGACACAAAAAACGAATATGAAGAGTTTAAAAAAGCTAATCCATCAACTTTAGAAAGAAAGGAAATTATTGACAATCTTTTAAAAAGTGGAGTTTGGCCTTTTATTCGTCAACGACCTTTTGATATAATTGCCAACCCTGATGATAAACCTAAAGCAATTTTTATTTCTACTTTTGATTCGGCACCTCTTGCTCCCGACAATAATTTTATTGTTGAAGGAAAAAAGGAATACTTTCAAACAGGAATTGATGCATTAAAAAAGCTTACTGACGGAAAAGTTCATCTAGGTTTAAGAAAAGATGATAATAATTCAAAAGTTTTTACAGAAGCAAACAATGTTCAATTAAACTATTTTAGCGGTCCTCATCCTGCAGGAAATGTGGGAATTCAAATCCATAATATTGACCCTATCAACAAAAATGAAATTGTGTGGGTTTGTAAACCTCAAGATGTTTTAATGATTGGAAGGCTGTTTAAAGAAGGACACTACAATGCTGAAAGAATCTTTAACTTAACAGGTTCGGAAGTAAAAGAAAGAAAGTACCATAAAAGCCTTATGGGAGCAAACATTAATAACTACGTAAACGGCAATGTGCTTGAAAACGAAAACAGGTACATCAGTGGCAATGTTTTATCAGGAACTAAAATTGAAAAAACCGGATATTTAGGATTCTATGACAGCCAAATTACTGTTATTCCCGAAGGATATTATTATGAATTTTTTGGTTGGATAACTCCCGGATTAAAAAAATTCAGTCTTTCAAGGTCTTTTATGTCAACATGGTTATTAAAAAACAAAAAACGAATACTTGACACAAACTTACACGGAGGTCAAAGAGCATACGTAATGTCAGGAGAATACGAAAAAGTATTTCCAATGGATATTTACCCTCTTCATTTAATCAAAGCAATTATGATTGAAGATATTGATTTGATGGAGAATTTGGGAATATATGAAGTTGCACCTGAAGATTTTGCTCTTTGTGAAGTTATTTGTACTTCAAAAACAGAAGTTCAGAAAGTTGTAAGAGACGGGATTTCTAACATGATTAAAGAATTAGGATAACATTTATAAATAAAAATTTCTAATAAATTGAAAGCACTAAGAAAACAAATAGATAAAATTAAACCCCATTTTATAAAAGGTGGTAAGTTCTCTTGGTTACAATCCACATTTGAAGCCTTTGAAACCTTTATATTTGTTCCCAATACGGTTACAAAAATAAAAGGTGCTCATATCAGAGATTCAAATGATTCAAAGCGAACAATGATATTTGTAGTGATAGCTCTTATTCCTGTCTTCCTTTTCGGTAGCTGGAATATAGGACATCAGCACGATATTGCGATAGGTAATACAGAGAATACAATATTTTTACAATTTTGGTTCGGATTTTTAAAGATCCTTCCATTATTAATTGTTTCTTATATTGTTTGTTTTGGAATTGAATTTGGTTTTGCACAAATGCGAGGACATGAAGTAAACGAAGGAGTTTTAGTAACAGGATTTTTAATACCATTAATAATGCCTGTTAACATTCCACTTTGGATGCTTGCTATTTCAATAGCATTTGCAATTGTAATCGGGAAAGAAGTTTTTGGAGGAACAGGAATGAATATTCTCAATCCTGCACTTACTGCAAGAGTATTTTTATTTTTTGCATATCCGCAAAAAATATCCGGAGCAATAGACGTTTCAGGAACTCCTGTTTGGACAAGTACCGCAGGAGGCACAGCTACAGATGCTTTTACAGGTGCAACACCACTTTCTTATGCAGCCGAAGGTGCATTGGATAAATTACCAAAACTTTCAGAACTTTTTATTGGAACAGTTCAAGGCTCAATTGGAGAAACATCAACATTAGCTATACTTATAGGTGCAATTATTCTTTTACTAACAGCTACTGCAAGTTGGAGAATAATGTTATCGGTATTTGTTGGAGGTATTGCAATGACATTAATTTTTAATGCTTTTGGTGCCAATGAATTTATGACCTTAACACCAATGCAACAATTATGTCTTGGCGGTTTTGCTTTTGGAGCTGTATTTATGGCAACAGACCCTGTAAGTGCTACACAAACAAATATGGGAAAATATATTTACGGTTTTTTAATTGGGCTTCTTGCAATATTAGTAAGAGTTATAAATCCTGCATATCCGGAAGGAATGATGATGGCTATTTTACTAATGAATATTTTTGCACCACTAATTGACCATTATATTGTTGAATCAAATATTAAAAAACGACTTAAACGCTTTTCAAAAGTAGTTAATAATTAGCTTCTTTAAAAAGCTTAAAAAATTTTAATAATGTTTACAAACAGATATATTTTTATTTATGCCTCAGTAATGATAATAATTGTGGCATCGATATTGGCAACAGCAGCAAGCCTGCTAAAGCCATATCAGGAAAAGAATATTGAGATTGAAAAAATCAAAAATATTCTTACAACAGTAGAAGTTATTAATGAAGGTGAAAAATACCTCGCTGATGAACTGTATCAAAAATATGATAAAGTAGTCACTAAGGAACTTGTTATTGATAATAAAGGAAATATAAAAGAAGGAAAACGTGCATTTGATGTAGAGCTTGCCAAAGAAATGAAAAAATCTGCGGAAAATAGAGATTTACCAATATTTGTAGCAACACCTAAAAAGGGCAAAACAAATTACATCATTCCAGTGCGAGGGAAAGGTTTATGGGGTCCGGTTTGGGGTTATATTTCTATAAAAGAGGATGGCAAAACAATAGAAGGAGCAACTTTCGGACACAAAGGAGAAACTCCTGGCTTGGGTGCTGAAATTATTTACAAAGATTTTCGCGATCAATTTATTGGAGATCAAATTTTTGATGAAAAATGGAATTTCACTTCCGTAAAAGTTGTTAAAGGAGGTGCTAATCCTGATGATTTACACGGAGTGGATGCTATTTCAGGAGGAACACTCACATGCAACGGTGTTTCCGATATGTTGTATGATTGCTTAAAAGAATATCAATTATTTTTCAAAAACATTGAAAATAATAAATAAATGAATACTGTTAAAAAAGAAAGAGAACCATTTTTTTCTGCCCAGTATATGAAACTGGTAAAAAATCCATTGAACCAAGATAATCCAATTACCGTTCAGGTTTTGGGAATTTGTTCGGCTCTTGCAGTTACTGCTAAGCTAAAACCTTCAATTGTAATGTCATTATCCGTTATTATTGTACTGGTTTTTTCAAATATTATTATCGCATCATTGCGAAAAACTATTCCACCAAGAATAAGAATTATTGTACAACTTACTGTTATTGCAATGATGGTAATTCTTGTTGACCAATTTCTTAAAGCATTTGCTTATGACGTTTCCAAAGAATTATCGGTTTTTGTAGGGCTAATTATTACCAACTGCATTATTATGGGACGATTAGAAGCATTTGCCATGAGCAACAAGCCAAGTGCAGCTTTTTGGGACGGTTTAGGGAATGGAGTTGGCTATGCATGGATATTAATAGCAGTAGGATTTTTTAGAGAACTATTAGGTGCAGGAACTCTACTGGGTTATCCTGTTATCGAAAAAATTGGTTTGTATGAAATAGGTTATGCCAATAACGGCTTGATGATTTTACCGCCAATGGCACTAATTACTGTTGGAATTATCATCTGGATACAAAGATATAAAGTTAAAGAATTAATTGATATTAGTTAATTTATTAGGAATTAAAAAATAAAAGAAATGCAAGATCTTGTAAATATATTTATTAAATCAATCTTTATTGACAATATGGTATTTGCATACTTCCTTGGGATGTGCTCATACCTTGCAGTTTCTAAAACTGTAAAAACTTCAATGGGAATGGGAATGGCTGTTATTTTTGTTTTAGGAATTACAGTTCCTGTAAATTATCTTATTGAAAAATTTCTATTAACCGAAGGAGCATTATCATGGCTTGGTTCGGGCTTTGACAGTGTAAATCTTGGCTTCTTAAGTTTTATTGTATTTATTGCAGTTATTGCTTCTATGGTACAACTTGTAGAAATGTTTATTGAAAAAATCTCTCCATCTTTATATAGTTCTTTAGGTATTTTTCTTCCATTAATTGCAGTCAACTGTGCTATACTTGGAGGATCGCTATTCATGCAAGATAGAGAATATCAAACTCTTACAGAAGCAACGGTATTCGGGTTAGGCTCAGGAGTTGGTTGGTTACTTGCAATTGTTGCAATTGCAGCAATACGTGAAAAAATCAGATATTCTAATGTACCTGCACCTTTACGGGGATTAGGCATAACCTTTATTATTACAGGATTGATGGGAATTGCTTTTATGACTTTTATGGGAATAAAAATATAAATTTAATATACGAAAATGATACTATTATCTTTAGGATTGGGTAAAATTATAATTGTTAGTGCGATAGTTTTTTTATTTATTATTTTGCTTTTAGTAATATTATTACTATACGCCAGATCAAAACTTGTAGCCTCAGGACCTGTTAATCTGAATATAAATAATGAAAAGAAAATCGAAGTAAATGCAGGTTCAACATTATTGGATACACTATCTCTACAAGAGATATTTCTACCTTCTGCCTGTGGCGGAGGTGGTACCTGCGGAATGTGTAAAGTACAAGTAAATGAGGGCGGAGGCTCAATACTTCCTACCGAAACAGGCTTCTTTTCAAGAAAAGAACAAAACAATAATTGGAGACTCGGATGTCAGGTAAAGGTAAAAAATGATATGGACATCTCTATTCCTCCGGAAATATTCGGAATAAAAAAATGGGAATGTGAAGTTATCTCAAATAAAAATGTTGCAACATTCATTAAAGAATTTGTTGTAAAATTACCCGAAGGAGAAAGTCTTGATTTTAAATCAGGGGGATACATACAAATAGATGTTCCTAAAATCACTGTTGATTACAAAGATATTAATATTGACGGTGAATACAAAGAAGATTGGGATAATTTTAAAATGTGGGATTTAACAATGAAAAATAGTGAGCCTATTTACAGGGCTTATTCAATGGCAAACTATCCTGCAGAAAAGAATTTGATAAAACTGAATATTCGTATTGCTACACCACCATTTGATTCAAAAAAATGCGGATTCAAAAAAGTTAATCCGGGAATTTGTTCATCATATATTTTCTCCCTAAAAGCAGGTGATAAAGTTACAATTTCAGGACCTTATGGAGAATTTTTCATACAAGATACTGACAAAGAAATGATGTATATTGGAGGTGGTGCAGGTATGGCACCAATGCGTTCACATATTTTCCACCTTTTTAACACCTTAAAAACCGGACGAAAAGTTACCTTTTGGTATGGCGGGCGTTCTTTACGCGAATTATTTTATCTTGATGAATTCAAACAAATTGATAAAGAATTTCCTAATTTTACTTTCAATATTGCTTTATCAGAGCCAATGCCTGAAGATAACTGGACAGGCTATACAGGATTTATTCATCAAGTTATTATTAATAATTATTTAAGTAAACATCCTGAACCTGAGGATATAGAATATTATTTCTGCGGACCACCAATGATGAATCAAGCTGTTTTAAAAATGCTTGATGACTTTGGTGTTTACGAAGAAAATATTCATTTTGATGATTTTGGTGGTTAAACTCCAAATAATTTTACAAAATATCTTCATTCCTTAAATAG
>JAYEOP010000176.1 GCA_034723125.1 Bacteroidota bacterium
CACTTGGGTAGTAAGCAGTCTTCAGTCGGCAGTAAGCAGTCGGCAGTAAGCAGTCGGCAGTGAGCAGTCGGCAGTGAGTAGTTAATTTGTAAGTAAAATGAGAAATGAGAAATGAGAAATGAGAAATGAGAAATGAGAAATGAGAAATGAGAAATGAGAAATGAGAATTTAAGATTAAGAACTAAAGACTGAAGACTGGAGACTGAGGACTGGAGACTGAAGACTAATTAAAAAAAACTATGAACGTATTAAAAAAGGTATTCAAATTTTATATTGACGGTTTTAGAAACATTGGTAAACTTGGAGTTAAAATGTGGATAATTATTGGTATTAAGCTCTTTATAATGTTTGTAATTTTAAAGATTTTTTTCTTCCCTAATTTTTTGAATTCAAAATTTGATTCAGAAGAAGATAAGGGAAATTATGTAATTGATTTATTAACTAAAAATTAAATGTATGGAAAATTTTGACATGTCTCTGGTGGATTGGTCAAGGGCACAGTTTGCTCTTACAGCTATCTATCATTGGATTTTCGTTCCACTAACACTGGGATTATCTTTCATTGTTGCATTTATGCACTCAATGTATTATAAAACCGGATTGGAAAAGTGGAAAACCACAACACAATTCTGGATGAAAATATTCGGAATTAACTTCGCAATTGGTGTAGCAACCGGAATTATCCTCGAATTTGAATTTGGCACTAACTGGTCAAACTATTCATGGATAGTAGGAGATATTTTTGGTGCTCCACTTGCAATTGAAGGTATCTTGGCATTCTTTCTTGAATCAACATTCATTGCAGTAATGTTTTTCGGTTGGAATAGAGTTAGTAAAAAATTCCACATGTTGTCCTCTTGGTTTGTTGCCGTAGGCTCAAATCTTTCGGCACTGTGGATATTAGTAGCTAATGCTTGGATGCAAAACCCTGTAGGAATGAAATTTAACCCTGATACAGCTAGAAATGAAATGGTTGATTTCTGGGCAATTTTACTTTCACCTTCTGCAGTACATAAGTTTTTACACACAATTTCAAATGGTTACGTAGTAGCATCATTGTTTGTAATTGGCATTAGTGCATGGTTTCTTCTTAAAGGAAGACACACTGCTTTTGCCAAAAGAAGTATTTTGATTGCCTCTAGTTTTGGATTAATATCGGCACTTTTTGTTGCCTTAACAGGTGATGGTTCTGCTTCTGATGTTGCCAAAACTCAACCTATGAAATTTGCTGCTATGGAAGGTCTTTATGAAGGTGGAGAAGGTGTTGGCTTAATAACTATTGGTATGCTTACACCTGGGAAAAAATATGATGATGACAAAAATGATTATGTTTTTGCATTAAAAATCCCAAAGCTATTGTCTGTTATGGCACAGAAAGATAAGAATGCTTATGTTCCCGGTATAACAAATATTATTGAGGGTGATGAAGAATATGGTATAATTCCTATTGAAGAAAGAATGCAAAAAGGTAAAACTGCAATAGCTGCTTTAAAAGCTTACAAAACTACTGAAGATGAAGAAATAAAGAAAGAAGCTTTAACAACTTTTGAAAAAAATTATGATCATTTTGGTTATGGATTTTTACCCGATAAAGAAACTGCAATTCCTAATGTTTCTTTAACATTTTACAGCTTTCATTTAATGGTAGCCTTAGGATTTTACTTTATTCTAATATTTGCTTTATTTTTATTCTTCTCAATGAAAGATACTCTTGAAAAGAAAAAAGTTTGGTTAAAAATTGCATTTTGGTCAATTCCGCTCGGCTTCATTGCATCTGAATTAGGTTGGATTGTCGCTGAAGTTGGTCGTCAACCATGGACTATTCAAGACCTTTTGCCAACTATGGCATCAACATCTCATTTAAGTACTTCATCAGTCCAAACGACTTTCTGGTTATTTACTGTTTTATTCACCGTTCTATTAATTGCTGAATTCAAAATTATGATTCATCAAATTAAATTAGGACCTAAAGAAGAAAGGAGTTAATTATGTTTGCAAATATATCATATCTCGCATTACAACAATATTGGTGGATAATAGTTTCGCTATTAGCATCATTATTAGTATTTTTAATGTTTGTTCAAGGAGGGCAAACCCTCTTGGGTCAATTATCAAAAAATGTAAAAGAAAGGTCTTTACTGGTTAATTCAATTGGTAGAAGATGGGATCTTACTTTTACTACTCTTGTAACATTCGGAGGAGCATTTTTTGCTTCCTTTCCTTTGTTTTACTCAACAAGTTTCGGGGGTGCATATTGGGTTTGGATGCTGATATTGTTCAGCTTTATTATCCAAGCTGTATCCTACGAATATCGAACAAAGGCAAATAATTTTTTAGGAAGAAAAACTTATGACACCTTTTTATTTATAAATGGTGTTTTGGCAACAATTTTAGTAGGCGCTGCAGTAGGAACATTTTTTACAGGTTCCGAATTTTCAATTAATAGATTAAATATCACAAATCCTGCTGATCCTGTTATTTCAAGATGGGAAAATGCAACTCACGGACTTGAAGCAGCTTTGAATATTACAAACTTAAGTCTTGGTTTGGCAATTTTCTTTTTAGCACGCGTATTAGCATCTCTGTATTTTATTAACAATATTGATGATGATACAATTGTACAAAGAGCTACAAAGCAAGTTAAAATGTGTGCAATACCTTTCCTTGTGTTCTTCTTATTATTTGTTGGATTAATTTTAACAAAAGAAGGATTTGCAGTTAATCCTGAAACAAAGGAAGTATTTATGGAAAAATACAAATATTTGTATAACCTAATTCAAATGCCATGGGTATTAATTCTATTTTTACTTGGCGTTGTTGGTGTTTTGTACGGTATTTTTCTCGGAGCTTTTAAAGTTTCAACTAAAGGTATTTGGTTTGCTGGTGTAGGAACGGTTTTAACGGTTTTTGCAACGCTTATGCTTGCAGGATTAAATAATACTGCTTTCTATCCGTCAACTTTTGATTTACAAAGTTCTTTAACGATAGAAAATGCATCCTCAAGTAGATATACTTTATCTGCTATGAGTTATGTTTCTATTTTGGTTCCATTTGTAGTTGCCTATATTTGGTATGCATGGAAATCTATAAATAAGAAAAAAGTCAGCTATCAAGACATTGAAAATGATAAAATGGCTTATTAAATAATATGAACTAAACCGCTGTTAAATGTGATAGCGGTTTAGTTTTAAGGGAGGTTCTATAAATACATTCGCATTAAGATTTTCAGAGTTTTTTATAGACAATGAAAATTTTTGAAGCAATATCGGGATAATGTAAAAAAATTTGAAGAAGTATATGAAAAACTCTGAAAACCCTTTGGGAACAAAGATAATAAACAATCTGACTGCGTTAAAATTTTTCTCAATAGCTTGTGCCTCCGCTAAAGCTTTCAGCGACACGCGGACGGCTATTCAGAAAAATTTGTGCCTTGCATCTTATTCATTATCTTTGTTTCTTAAAAGAAATGTATTTATAGAACCTCCCTTGATTTTTAGCAAATTTTAATAAACAATTTAAATTTAAAAAATTATGATAAGTTCAATTATATGGATAATAACCTGGCCTATTTTAATAACAGTTTTTTATCAATTAACTAAATACTTTTTAAAAAAACTGAAATATTACGAATAGTTTTTTTTACAAAATAATTGATTGGGATTAAATTCATAATTGAAAAATCTTTTTAGTGTCTCTAAGAAACATTTTTAATTTTGTAGAGTTTTCTAAGAGATACTATTTAATCTCACAATACATTTTCTCAAATTTATGCAATTGTAATATTTATTTTTTCATGAATAAATATTACTTTTGCATAAAAAAAATAATAAAAATGAAAGCAAAAAAAATTAAAGAAAACATTTATTGGGTAGGTGCAATTGATTGGGATGTACGTAATTTCCATGGCTATCTTACTCAAAAAGGAACAACCTATAATGCATATCTTATTATAGATGAGAAAATCACATTAATAGACACTGTAAAATCGTCCTTTACAAATGAGATGCTGGCACGTATTTCAAATATTATTGACCCATCAAAAATTGATTACATTGTATCCAATCATGTTGAAATGGATCACTCAGGAGCTTTACCAAAAATGATGGAACTTGCTCCTAATGCAACAATAGTAACTTGCCCGAATGGTGATAAGGGTTTAAAAGCTCATTACAAGCAGGATTGGAATTTTAAAATAGTAAAAACAGGAGATAAGCTTTTACTTGGCAAAAAGTCTTTGGAATTTGTGCTAACTCCAATGGTACATTGGCCTGACAATATGGTTGCATTTATGCCTGAAGAAAATATATTATTTTCAAATGATTCTTTCGGACAGCACTATGCTTCATCAGAAAGATTTGATGATGAATGTCAACCTGATATTGTAATAGAAGAAGCAAAAAAATATTACGCAAATATTGTTCTTCCTTATGGCAAGCAAGTTCAAAAAGAATTGGAAGTAGCATCTACACTCGATATAAAAATGATAGCTCCTAGTCATGGAATTATTTGGAGAAGTAATTTAGACAAAATAATTCCATTATATCAGAAATGGAGTAAAAACGAAACGAAGAAAAAAGCTATTATTGTTTATGATACTATGTGGCATTCAACCGAAATTATGGCTGATGCCCTAATGGAAGTCTTTGAAGAAAAGGGTTTTAGTATTTTAATGAGAAACCTTCAGGTTAATCATATTTCAGATATTATGACAGAAATTCTGGATGCCGAATATATTTGTGTAGGTTCTCCGACCTTAAATTCGACAATGATGCCATCGGTAGCAGGATTTCTTACATACATGAGTGGACTTGCTCCCAAAAACAGAAAAGCAATATCTTTCGGTTCTTATGGCTGGGGAGGCAAAACTATGAACGAAATAAATATATTTTTTGAAAAATCAGGATTTGACATTATTGCAACTGAAAAAATAAAATATATTCCAGGCAATGAAGAATTGCAAGGGTTTAAAAAATTAATATCTGATAAAATTTCATAAATTTCAATTACAAATAAAAAAAGATAAACGGATGAAAAAATTCAACTCAACTAAGGAAATACTCGATTTTGCAATTAAAGGGGAACAAGATGCAATTGATTTTTATGCTAATTTATACAAGAAAGCAAAACATGAACATATCAAAGAAGTTTATAAAGAATATATTGCAGAGGAACAATCTCATAAAAGTAAACTTCAAAAATTAAAAGCTGAAGGGAAATTAAATGTTATTGAATCAAAAATTACCGATCTTAAGATTTCTGATTACTTAACAGAACAAGAGCCTAATGATGATATGAGCTACACAGAAGCATTGATAGTTGCTATGCAAAAAGAAAAAGCTGCATTCAGGTTGTATTCAGATTTAGCTGAATTAACTGACGATGTAGAATTGAAAAAAACATTTACTTTTCTTGCAAATGAAGAAGCTAAACATAAACTAAAATTTGAAACAGAATATGACGATAATGTTCTTAAAGAAAATTAGTATTCATGTTTTTTTTTGCAGAAAATATATAAAGGACAAAAACTGCCACAGACGAAGTCTGTGGCAATTAATCTTTTCCAGTTTATCTGGGTTAAGTAGTTCCATTGTTGAAATAAAAATGTAACAAGTTAGAAATTAGCTACAAAATAAATCTTTTTTAATTAAAGTAGGAACAATTTTTGTAATCCTGCACTTTTTATTTAATCTAAATAGCAATAAGATGAAAGTATATAAAGTATCGGAAGAATGTATTGGTTGTAGAGCTTGTGTAGAAGTTGCAACTGATAATTATGAAATAAATGACAACAACATTGCATACTTAAAAAAGCAACCTGAAAACGCTAAAGAAGAAGAGCAATGCGAAAATGCACTTGAAACTTGCCCTGTTGATGCCATTTCGTCAGATGAAAAAAAGCAAGAAAGTTCAGCACAAGTAATTTTGGCAAGTTCCAATATTAAAGTAACTTTGGATAAATTTCCGGAATTGAAACAAGTTTTAGTGAATTTATCACCAAAATTTAAACGAATGCAAAATCCTGCTTTGTATAACACCCTTGCTCGTTTTGCAAATTTTAATGATGCAGCAAAATTAACAGGTATTTCAGTTTGCGAAATTTTACACACCATTAACGATTATATTGGTGTTGAAGAAAAACTAATTAGCAGTATGCCTGAATGTATTAAAAAAGATAAAGAAGAAATAGAAAAGAAAAGTATTGCTATTAATTGGGAAGAAAGTAATGAAAGATACATTTACAACAATGACACAGTTGAAGAACTAATTAAAAAAGTTTCGGATTTACAAGCACAACAAAACATTATAATTATTTCAGTTGAAAAGCCAAATGAGTTATTAAAAGTAGCTCAAGGTTTAGATTATATTTTCAATATAGAAAAGCATAAAGAATATAGAATTTCAATTTTTAATCCTAAGAAAGAAGAAAAAGCACTTCCTTGGAAAGACAGAAAAGAAGATTTTGAAGTTCTTGATGTACGAACAATGACTACTGATCCTTTTGATGTTATTATTAAAAAAGCCTATAAAATAGAAGAAGACAGTGGTTTTACTCTTGTACAACGCTTTGAACCACATCCGATAATAAATATGCTTTCGGAAATGGGTTATGAACATTTTACTGAGCAAAAAGCTACTGGAGAGTTTTTGATATATTTTCATAAAATACCTACTACCAAAGAAAAAACGGGAGAATCATCTGCCAAAGTTGATGTAGTAATTCAGTCTGCAACACCTGTTGCTTACCCTGTTATTATGAAATTACTTCAATCTGAAAAAATAAGAAAAAGTATTAATATCAAAGAACTTAAAGTATGGGAAGAAACAGAAAAACATCTAGCATGGATTACAAACGGAAAAGCAGATATTAGTTTTTCAGCATTAATTGTTGCCGCAAAATTGAAAAATAGCGACATTAAAATACCTGCACTTTTTGTCTGGGACAATTTTGTTTTACTAACTCGTTACAAAGCAGATAAATTTGAAGATATAAAAGGAAAGGATATTTATACTCCTTTGTTCGAAGAAGCACCACCTGCAAAAATCACAAAATATTTAATTAAAGCAAGTGGCTTAAATCCTGATGATTTTAAATTTGTTTTCGGAAAACCATTTGGCAGACCTGAAGAAATTTATAGAGATTTTGTTACAGGTAAAGCTGATACAGTAATTCTTCGTGAACCGGAAGCAAGCTATGCAATAAAAATTATGCAAGACCGTGGTGAAGAAATTTCTGTTATTTCTTTTAATAAAATATGGAATGAAATAAACAAAGGTTTTGGAAGTTTTCCCAATGCAGGATTAGTGTTAAAAGGAGAATTTGCCAGAAAACATCCTGAATTAACAAAAGTATTTTTGGAAGAATTAAAATTTGCAATAGACTGGGTAAACGAAAATAAAAAAGCTTCAGCAGAACTGTCATTTGACATGATGCGTCAACCTGTTGATAGAATAGAATTATTTTTAGACAGGGTAAATTTTGAATACGTAGAAGGCAAAAAATTAATCGATAAAGTAAAACAGTATTTTGACATTTTAAATGAGCATGAAATTGTGGACATGAAAATGGATGATGAATTTTTCGAGGTTTTTAAAATGGACTAACTCTATAAAATGCTTCGAATTTATTTTTTTTGTTTTTTTAAAGTGGGTTCAGATGTTTTTGAATTTACCTTTAAAAGCTTGATGTTTGATTAAATGAAATTATCTTAAATTTGTGTTCTCATAAATTTAGCTGTTAATAAAATTATGAATAATAATCAGAAACTAAAAGAATTTTTACAAGAAAAGAAAAGCATTTTAATAACTACTCATGTTCGTCCTGATGGTGATGCAATTGGCTCTTCGCTGGCACTTTATATTTTCCTAAAAAATGCAGGACATAAAGTTATGTTGGCTTTTCCTACAAGCTATGCAAGTGTTTACAATTGGTTTCCTGAAATTAATGAATCAAAAGTTTTTTCTTCTGACGAAAAAGAAATTTTAAATTTTACTGAACAAGCAGATATTATTTTTGTTGTTGATTTTAATCAACTTAGCAGAAACGGAGACTTCGGGAAAATTCTATCAAAATCAAAAAAAACAAAAGTGTTAATTGACCACCACCCCGAACCGGAAGATATTTTCGATTATCATTTTTGGACTACAAAGTATTCTGCTGCTGCTGAGGGTATTTATGATTTTATTAAACTTATTGATGAAAACGGAATTAAAAACCTTGATATTGCAACTTGCCTTTATGCAGCAATTGTTTTTGATACAGGCTCATTCAGATATCAATCCGTAAGTAAAAAAACTCATACCATTACTGCCGATTTATTTGAAGCAGGAATTGACCACGACAAAATTCAGCAACACGTCAACGATAATTTTACTGAAAATAGAATGAAACTTTGGGGATATTGTCTTAATGATAAATTGACAATTTTACATAAAAGCAATGCCGCTTATATCAGTCTTTCAAAAGAAGAATTTGCCAATTTTGATGCAAAAGCAGGTTACACAGAAGGTCTTGTAAACCTACCTCTTGGAATAGAAAATATTGAAATCTCAGTACTGATTGTTGAAAAAGAAGAACAGATAAAACTTTCATTCCGTTCAAAAACTAATTTTCCGGTTAATAAATTTGCTAAGCAATATTTTAATGGTGGAGGGCATAGGAATGCAGCAGGTGGAGAAAGCAAATTGAGTTTAGAAAAAACAATTAAGCTTTTTGAAGAAAAAGTGAAGTTGGAAATGGGGGAATATAGCTTGTAGCTTAAGGGGACTTCTAATAATTCCTTTCTTTATTCACGATAACGTTTTATTTATCCTGCAAATAATCAAAAGTTTCATAGCCTTTTGTATTGTTAATTATATTTTTCTTTGTAATTTTGCTTTTAGATTTTTAAGCACAGTTAATTATGAGAATTTTACTCTCTTTTCTAATTATATTATTTGTATTACCAACTTTTGCACAAAGAAAAGAAAAACGAATCTTTGAACTGACTGTTGATGAAAAACTGCCTAATCTGGCATTAAATCAATTTTATAAATTTTGGCAAAATCCGGCATTTTCCGGTTACGAAAAAAAACAAAATATTCAATCCTTTTCAGAAATTTCATATCCTTTTGAATCATTTGTATATAAATATGATATCAATGGAAAAACAAAAGAAATAAAATTGCACCATCCGATAAAATATTTTGCAGGCTATGATGCCGCACTTTTTAAGAAACGAAAATTTGCTGCAGGTATATTTTTTTCACATCAGAGAGAAGGTTTGAAATATTCAAATTTAGCAGGTATTTCATTAGCTTATAAATTCAATTTCAATACTTCAAATAACTTACGGCTCGGTATATCTTCGTCAATCAATAAACAATACTTTGATTTTTCACAATCAACTTTTGGAGACCAAATTCATTCAGAAAAAGGTTTTATTTATCAATCATGGGAAACGGAATATATTAATGATTACAACAAAAATGCATGCTTTTGTAACTGGAATTTTAGTTTCATTTACAATCTGAAGAAATTGAATATAAGTATTGCAGCAATAAATTTCAATAGACCTATTAATTCCTTTTTTAATAATCCTGTTGCTGTTTTACCACGGTTTTACGATTTTTCAATGATATATAAATTTAGCTTGTATCAGAAAATAAAGTTATATCCAGCAATTCGGGTACAATGGCACTATCCTGTTTATAGTTTATATGATATTTCAATTTATACAATATTTTCAGAAAGACTGATGATAGGTTCAGGTTACTATTTTACTTCTGAAAATTCAGGTTCATGTAATTTAAATCTTGGAATAAATTTGAATGATAAAATTCAATTTAATACAAGATGGTCAATTGTTACAAATAAAGATATGCAGGAACTTGGAAAAATATCAAACATTGATTTAGGTTTACTTTATCAATTTGGAAGAACAAAACTTAATCTTATAAAATGAAAAGGCTTTTAATATTATTAATTTTCTCAATACTGATTTTTTCATCCTGTGAAAAAGATGAAGATTATTTGCCAAACACAAAACAAGTATCTGTAAATGGCAATTTAAGTATTGAACTTGAAGAAAATATGATATTGGTTTTGGATGCGACTCATCTTCAGGCAACCGGTTATTTATGGCAACCGACAAAAGATACTACATCTGCTATCTCAGTAAAAATACCCGGTGATTACAAAGTTTTTATATTCAATCAACAAAATATAATTGATTCGTTTAGTATTAATATTTTCTCACGATACCCAATTTTATTCATTCCGAATTCATTTACACCAAATAGTGATGCACTTAATGATTGTTTCTTTATTGAAGGCTTTAACATCAAGAAATTTGAAATAATTATTTTCAATCAGGATCAGGTTGTGGTTTTTAAATCGGATAAATTTGGCATACATAATTACTGGGGTGGATATTTTAATGGTGAAATCTGCCCACAGGCTTACTATTATTATATCATAAAATATTCGGGTTCTGATAATAAAGAAAGAATAAAAAAAGGAATGGTTCATTTGGTCAGGTAATTTGATATTAGTTTAGATACTAAGCATCAGATATATACAATTATCTTGTAAAACTTTGTTTTTTTTACAAAGTTTTATTTTATTCTCGCATTTACGGTATTCGATATTCCAACATTCCATTATTCTCCCAAAGAGATGAAAATAATATAATTTTACAATTATCCATAAATTCAGACTTCCTGACTTCGGAGGATTTTATCCTGACACTTTTCTTAATTCTTGGTATCACTTCAAGCTATTTTATTCCACGCATAAGTGCCTTTTAATAAATATATTACAATGTTTATTGATAAATATTTCCTGACACTTGTGTGCAACATTGTGTCATTTTTAAAATCCTGATTCTTTACAATATATTTATAACTAATATGCTACAAAACATACATTTATGTAAAATGGAGAATTCCTATATCAGGAAGTCTGAATTTCAAAAATAGTGAATTTTTAACAGCTTAGGGTCATGGCTATTTTATAATCTATGAACTAAACGAAGTGATATCACAGCCTGCCCCGATTTTTTTCGGGGAACACCATTAAAATTAAATAATAATGTGAGTAATCTGTCTTCGACAGACGTAGTCCTACTTCTATTACACTTAGCATGTCTTCGACAGACGAAGTCTGTAGCAAATTTGATTACCCACAGTATTTGACATAGAATCAAAGAAATGAATTGTTAGAACTGCCCTTTTTTAATAAAAAAAACTACCTTTGCAAAAATTTTTTTATATGAATAATATTACATTTTCGATAATTAAACCAAATGCTGTAAAAAGTAAATTTGCAGGGAAAATCATTGACGAAATACTACAAGCTGATTTTGAGATTATTGCGTTAAAAAAAACACGTTTTACAAAAGAACAAGCATTAACATTTTATGGAATTCATTCAGATAAACCATTTTTTGACTCATTAATTGAGTTCATTACATCAGGTCCTGTTTATGTTCTTGTTTTGAGAAAAGACAAAGCAATAGAAAAATTTAGAAATTTTATCGGACATACTGATCCTGCAAAAGTAGAGCATGACAAAATTAGATATAAATATGGAAAAGATATTACAATGAATGCAATCCATGGTTCTGATTCTGATGAGAATGCTAAACTTGAAGCATCATATTTCTTCTCTGAATTTGAAAGAGTTTAAGACAACCCTCTTTAAATCTTATGTACAATGATAGAAAAACAAGCTAATCCGAGTAAAAAGAAAGACAGGACAAAAACATTGCTGTTTATTTTTATAATCCTTCTTTTAGGGTCAAATGCTTTTCTTTTAGTAAAACTTAATCAAAAGAAAAATGTTGAAGAAGATTTGCTTGAAACAACTGAACTAAAAGAACAGCTTGCACAAGAAGTTGCTGACTATAAAGATAAAGTTGAAGAATATCAGGGTACAGTGTATGAAAAAGATTCTTTGCTTCAGGAATATGATAAGCAAATGAAAGAAAAAGTTGCAGAAATTGAAAAACTAATTCAGCAAAAAAGAATTACAAGATACAGATATAATAAAGCATTAGAAGAAATTAAAAAGCTTGAATATTATACAAAAAAGTATCAAAAACAAATTGACGAACTCAAAAAAAAGAATAAAAAACTAACAGAAGAAAACGTAAATCTTAAAACAGGAATTAAGGAATACAAAAAAGAAGTTGATAATCTGACTGACGAAAATGTTGAGTTATCCAACAAAGTTAACTTAGGTTCAATGCTCAGAACTAACACAATATCTATCATAGGTCTTAAAGAAAAATGGCTAAACGATAAACTTACAGAAACCATGAAAGGCAAAAAGATGATAGCTATAAAAATGGTTTTTTCTTTTAAAGATAATATTCTTGCAAAAAAAGGTGATAGAGAGTGTTACATTAAAATTATTAATCCCAAAGGAGAAACACTTTACCTTGAAGAAAGAGGCTCCGGGCAATTTCCTTATCAAGGCGAACAATCACTTTATACTTTAAAATCAACAATAAATTTTTCTAATGAATCCGATAGCTCCTACACTGTTGTTTGGGACAGAGGCTCTGAATTTGAACAAGGCAATTATCAGTGTCAGGTATTTAATAATGGGGTAAAAATCGGAGCAAAAAAATTTGAAATTAAATAAAATTAAATTAATAATCAGTTAAAAAAATTATGGCAGCGATAGGAACAATCAGAAAATACTCAGGATTTGCAGTAGGATTAATAGCTTTAGCTATTATAGCATTTATACTAAGTGATGCATTAACAAACAATTCAAAACTATTCAATTCTAACAAAACAAATGTTGGAGTAATTGCAGGACAAGAGATATCTTACAAATATTTTAAATCAAGGTTTGATGAAGAATTAGATAAATACAAACAAAGACAAGAGATAGAAACCATTGATGAGCAAACGAAAGTACAGTTAAGAGATGAAGTATGGAAAAAATTAGTAGATGAAATTATTTTTGAAAAAGAATATAATGACCTCGGAATTTTTGTTTCTGCCGAAGAACTTACATACATTGTAAATGGTCCTAACCCTCATCAAGCGGTACAACAATTTTTTGTTGATTCAAATAATCAATTCGATAGAAGAAAGTTAGTAAGTTTTTTGAAAAATATGGATCAGTACCCTGAAGTAAAAGCAATCTGGCTTAATTTTGAAGAAGAACTAGAAAAAGAAAAAGTCAAAAAGAAATATCTAAGTTTAGTAAAAGCAGGATTATATGTTACTGATGTTGAGGCAAAAGATGATTATTATTCGACTAATAAATACGCTAATATCGACTACATCACTTTACCTTTAAAATCAATTGCAGATAGCACAATTAGTACTACTGAAAAAGAAATAAAACATAAATACAATGAAATAAAAGAGCTTCATGAAATAGAAGAATCAAGAAGTTTTGAGTTTATTGTTTTTGAAGTATTACCTACAAAAAGTGATACTTTTGCTCTTTTCGATAAATTAGAGAAGTTTAAAAAAGAATTTAAAAATAATGAAAACGATTCCCTTTTTGTAGAAGTAAATAGTGATGAACATTTTGACACCATTTACCATCACCGTGGATATTTTACAGAAGCTATTGACAAAGCATATTTCGACAACAATTTTGAGGATACCATCATTGGTCCTTACATTAGTAATAATTTTATTAAAATTGCAAAACTAATTGAAATAAAGGAAGATACAATATATTATTACAGAGCAAGTCATATTTTAATTGATGCAGCTGGAGATACAGACCAAGATACTTTAGATGCATTTAAAAAAGCTAGAGAATTGATGGCAGGTATTAAAAACGGAGACGATTTTACAATGGTTGCAATGCGTAACAGCAAAGACAAACAAAGTGCAATTAAAGGCGGAGACCTTGGCTGGTTCAAAGATGGAGCAATGGTAAAACCTTTTAACGATGCTGTAAAAAAACTTAGCAAAGGAGAAATGACTGTTGTTAAATCTCAATTTGGAATACATATCGTTAAACTTACAGAAGAAAAATCCAATAAATTAATACAAATAGGAATTATTTCTAAAGAAATAGAACCTTCAGGACAGACACACAAAGATGTTTACGCTCAAGCTGTTAAATTTAGAGGCAACATAGAAACTAATGAAGAATTTCAAAGGTCTGCAAATGAAAGTGGTTTTAGCAAAAGAATTGCAAATGAAGTACATCCTGACGAGCCTGAAATTCCCGGACTCAACAATTCGAGAAAATTAATAAATTGGGCTTATAAGGCAAAATTAAATGAGCTTTCAAAAATTATTGAATTTGATGATAAATTTGTTGTTGCAGTTATCACTGAAATAAATGAAGAAGGACCGGCACCTCTTGAAAAAATTCGTGATGTTGTTGAAGGTGAAATAATAAAAGGAAAAAAACAAGAGATTCTTAAAGAAAAACTCTCGGAAGCAATAGCACAAAATACTACGATTGAAGGAACAGCTAAAGCACTAAAGCTTACTGTTGAAAACTTACCGAATGCAAGTTATAAAGTAGCAATTTTATCAGGCATAGGAGAAGAAAGATATCTTATCGGATATATTTTCGGCTCAGAACCTGGTTCATTGTCAGAACCTATAAAAGGCAATAACGCTATTTTTCAATTAAAACTAAATAGCTTTTCGGAAGTTGAAGAACCAAAAGATTTAATAGAAATAAAAAATAAACTTATTTCAAATCTTCAGGGAATGTCTCAGTTTGAAACTATGGAATCACTTAAAGATGCAGCTAAAGTACAAGACCTAAGATATAAATGGTTTTAAACAAAAAATCTTCTGAAATATCTGAGTTATTTTGCTGGGAAAGAACGCTTTAGCTTCTAAAATTAATAAAAACACT
>JAYEOP010000177.1 GCA_034723125.1 Bacteroidota bacterium
AATTCCGGAATCGCAACGAGGAAATGAAACGGATTATTCAACAATTGGAGCAATAATAGGTTTTGCACTCATGATGGTACTGGATGTTGCATTAGGATAAAAAATGTGTCTTGCAATTCCTGTAAAAATAGTTGAAAAGTTGATAATGTTTTAAAATATTTCTTTGTGATTTTTATAATTTTGCTTATATTTAGAGTGATGGGAAAAATAACAATAAACAAGCAACAAAAATTAGGTAGTCATGAAGAGCAACCTTTGCTTTTTTCATTAGTACACCTAATCTTATGTTAGGATAAAGAAATGGAACAGAAATTCTCTCTACGCACAATCCTAAGAGAATCACTAAGTGAATCCATTGACATCGCTACTGTTGAAGATATCTCAAAAAAGGTTCTCGCAGATGTTGAAAATGCAAACGGAAACCTGATTGACGGATGGATATCCAAGAAGGAACATTTGCCATTTGTTTACATTTCTACTTTTCACAATGCTGCGATTGCAGTCCGTCAGCTTATCGACAGGGGAGCAAATGTAAATGTCTCTACCTCAACTGGAGAAACACCTTTGATCCGAGCTTGCATGCAAAACAACTTGAAAATTGTAAAATTGTTAGTCGAAGCAGGTGCGAATATTAATGCAAGAATGCATTCGAATATAAACTACGATAAGGCAGACATATTTAACTTAGACGAAGGTGGTAATTCAGCTCTAATGGCAGCTGTAAATAATGACTTTGGAAATACAGCACTTGTGAAGTATTTGCTTAATAATAATGCTGATATTGGTATTATTACACCTTACGAAAAGAGAAATGTTCTAATGGAATATGTAACGAACGGATTTAACACAAATGAGAGTGAGATTATTCCCTTGTTATTGGCTCACGGGATTGATCCAAATGCTACCGATAAGAACGGATCTACTGCATTGGATCTTTGCTCTGGTCTCGGATTTACTAATTTTGTAAATGTTTTGTCGAATCTTAGTGCCAAACAAAACAAAGCCTAACAATTCACTTCAGCGGACGATGAGCCGCCGCTGAGCTTTGCGTTAGTAAAAAAGAAGGACGCAAGTGAGAAGATTCCAAAATCCAACCGATAACACAGGCTATATGCCATTAAAACGGCACATAGCCTTAATCGTTAGAAAATTTGAAAATACTTCACTCTCAACTTGACGAAAACAATTTTAAAAAAACCTTTATGGTTTCGTAAAAATTGTTTAAATTATAGTAATGTTAGAAAAGATGATAAAAGGAAAATATAAATGCTTCGACAAGCTCAGCACATCGCAATTGTGTTTATCCCTCCATTTTGGCGGTATAAGAACAATAACTATACACAATCGTTAGCTGGCATAGTAAAAAAAAACTGAAAGGATAAAAATATGAGGGCAAAAGAATTATTATTAAAATTGATTCAGATGTATGAAGAAAATCTATCCTCTGAATATGCTTTAATTTTGAATATTGAAAAAGAATCCGGTAAAAATTATGTTTACAACGACTTTCTTTTTGGCAATATTAACAAAAACAAAGTTGTAATGACAAGGAATAAGATGTCATTTGGAACAAATGTTACACGGAAGATAGTAATCGGAAATAGTAATTGGATAAATACATTTGACTCAAAGGATCCTACAAAACTTATTTTGGTGTCAAAAGAATTTATCTATGCTTTTAAAATTATTGAAACAAATGGACTAGTAAAAATAGAAATTGACCTTTCTTCAACAATGTTTGGAAAAGGAACTTTCTATGGATACTATATAATTGAAGAAATGTCTGATAATGCATTTAAAATTATAGCGCGATTTGAGAGAAATAAGGAACTCAATAATTATTCGGGAGACTTTTTAACTTGTGTAAATAATATATTTTATCTTGAAAACAGCAGAAAACATCCTTACCAAGAATTTGTTAATTTGTATAAATCTACCTATGATAAATTAATATTAAGGACAATCGAGGACATATTATGCGAAAAGACACTTTGACAATAAACACGCCAGTTAACACACAATATAAAACAGTTGGGGCTCAGCGGTTTGCGAGGGTTTAGTTCTAGCACCAGCATTTTTGTCGGTGGACAAGTACTCGCTCCGAAAACCCAACATTTTCATATTGCCACCATTAGAAAATTTGCGAATACCTCCCTCTCAACTTGGCGAAAATAATTTTAAAAAATCCTTTGTTGTTTCGTAAAAAATTGTTTAAATTATAATAATGTTAGGAAAGATGATAAAAGAAAAAAACAATGTATAATGTAAGCAATAATAAACAATTAACAAATAACAGGCAACATATATTAGTTAGTCATGAAGAGCAACCTTTACTTTTTTTATTAGTACACCTAATCTTATGTTAAAAAAAGGAGAAAATTATGGACATACCAGAAATTCTAAACAAACAGTTTCGTAAAGAGTTGAAAGGCTTACTAAATAAGCACAGCATTGAAAAGAGAAATCTAAACAATTGCTTTATCCTGCCATATTGGAGTAATATATACAATTATGTTTACCCAGACATTATGGGGAATACTAATGCCAACAAACAAATTATTAATAATTAAAAGGAGATTATCATGACAAATCTTACAAAAGCCACATTATTTGTAACTGGATTATTGGGAGTATCAGCATTCCTTGACAATGAAACATTTGTTATTGCCAAAATAGTTTTATTAATTGGAGCACTACCCTTAATTTATTTCAGTACTTCTGGTAACCTTATTTCTAAATCATTTCAAATTGTAATAAAAGATGTTAGAGAAAATAGACGAGATGAATACAGGAATAAGTTATTAAATAATTTAAAATCCCTTGGCAAACCTGATAAATCACAAGAGAACTATGGAGAAGTGGGAGTTCATATTGAAGGTAAAATAAAACCAGAAGATATTTTTAAACAAATTAAAAAAGGTAATATTAAGGCTCAACTCAATCAAACTTTAGTATCTTTTAAATATACTTCTCTTGAAGCGGCTGCAGAAGCTGTTATTACCATAAATGCAACGGCAACCCCGAATAGCGAACTTAAAATTGAAGGATTTTTTGAAACAATAAAGGTGGGTGGCTCTGGGTCTGTTTCAGTCAAGATTCCTAAATCGCTGTATAAGAAAAATGTTGAAAGAGGGTTTATTCCTGCAGTATGCATTAAAGGAAAATTAAGGGATGAAATAAAAATAGCCTTATAGAAATAAAAGCACATAACATTTTGTATAAATAATGACAGGAAAAGTGCTCAATGTCTTGGCATTAGCCAGTTCAAGTTTCATAGCGGTTTGACAGGGATGTACCACGCAATCTGCCACTACTCATACAATTTATCGTTAATAAAAAAAACATAAAATAAAATAAAATAAATCATATTTCTTTTTAATTAATAAACATCACAACAAAACAGCATATTAAAAAAACATGATTGTTTTTAATTTCAAATTCTGTAAAAAATGTTTTTGTTTATATTAAAAATTGTTATATTTTCACTAAATATAAGAGGTGAAAAATGTGTCTTGCAATACCTGTAAAAATAGTTGAAATAAATGGCGAAAATGGAATAGTTGAAATGGGTGGTGTCAAAAAAGAAGTTGGTTTGATATTTATTCCTGAGGCAAAAGTTGGCGATTGGATTCTGCTTCATACCGGATTTGGTTTGGAAATAATTTCTGAAGAAGATGCAAAAGAGACAATTGATGCACTGAATGAAGCATATCATGTGATGCCTGATGAATATTAAAGAGTTCC
>JAYEOP010000178.1 GCA_034723125.1 Bacteroidota bacterium
AGTTTTTTGCAACAGTCCAGAACAAACTTCATTGGGCAATTACAAAGCAAACAGCAGCAGAGATAATTGTTTCAAGAGCCGACCACAAAAAGGATAAAATGGGATTGACATCATGGAAAACTTCACCTGATGGCAAAATACGGAAATCCGATGTTTCTATCGCTAAGAACTATCTCTCTGAAAAAGAACTAAAACCATTAAACCGTATTGTTACTATGTATCTTGATTACGCAGAGCATCAGGCAGAAAAAGGCATAGCAATGACAATGAAAGACTGGGTTGAAAAATTAGATGCTTTTTTGAAATTTAATCAAGAAGACATACTGCATAATGCAGGCAAAGTAACAGCAGCAATAGCAAAAGCATTTGCAGAAAAAGAATACGACAGTTATAAACCTATTCAAGAACTTTTGTTTGAAAGCGATTTTGATAAAATGATAAAAAAACAAATCAATCCTAAAAATGACCTATAAAGGCAACATAAAGATATTGGATTTGTACAAGACAGCCTTTTTATGTTCGCAAAAATGCCCGGCAGAAATTGTGCTTAAAAGTTATGATTGGGCAAAAGAACAGCGAAAGCAAGGAAACTGCATTGTCTGTGGCAACCACTCGCAAATAGAAAAAGATGTTTTTGAAATATTGCTAAAAGGAAAACAGCCTTTAGTTTTAGTACTGCCAAGAAGTCTAAAGAAAAGATGGGAACCTAAAATTTTAAAGGCAGTGATTAAAAACAGGCTCTTGATTATTAGTCCATTTGATGATAATTCAAATAGTAGAATAACCCGTGAAAATGCCATCAAGAAAAATGAAACTATTATTTCATTGGGAAATAAAATAGTAGTTGGTTATAAATCAAAAAACGGACAATTAGAAAATTTATTAAATGGAAAAAAGCATGAACAATTATAGCCAACGCCAGAATATCTAAAAAAATAATTGTAAATTTGAACAATAGTAAAATCAAAGAAAATTAACATTGGACTAAAATGAGATTTTATTTAAAATAATGACTGAAACAAAATCATACAGAAAATACTTTTCAATATTCCTGATAATTGTATTTTTCAGCCCTTTGCTGATAAAAGCAACGCACTTTTTGTTTGTACACCATGAGCGTCATCATATTTCTTTTTCAGATAAACCGAAAGTTAATGAAAAACATAAAAACTGTCCTATTTGTGCTTTCGAATTTGTCGAATTTATTGACAATGAAAACCCACAATATACTGTCAAACCGGAATTCTTTTTAGATTACGATACTTCTTACAGCCAAAGTGAACATATAGTATTTCCCTCTTACTCATTCAATCTGCGAGCACCACCTGTTAATTCATAACAATAACAATTTAATTAATTGTTGTCATCGTAATTATTCTTATTTATTAACAGCTTGTTGGTTATGCATCGTATAGCCAACTTTATAATTTTAAACTTATATGAAAAAAGTAAAAATTTCATGCTTTATCATTATGCTATTTGCAATGATGAACCAAATCGGTTTTGCCCAAAACAGTATCAAAGGCAGAGTAACCGATAAAACAAATAATGAGGCTTTGTCTTTTGCCAATGTTTATCTTCCAGAACAAAATAAAGGCACATTAACCGATGAAAATGGTGAATTTGCATTAACCAATTTACCTAAAGGAGAATTTAAAATTCAGTTTTCGTATGTGGGTTATAAAAGCATTATAAAAACTATTTTTGCCAATAATACGGAAACAATATTAAATATTGAAATGGAACCTACCGTATTACAAGCCGAGGAGGTTGTTATTTCAGGAGGAACCTATTCAACGCAACACGAAAATGCTATTAAAATTGATTTGATAAAAAGCAAAGAAATTACTTCTATTGGCACACCTACTTTTATCGAAGCCATTGCCAATGTTCCAGGTGTAGATATGATTGCCAAAGGAACAGGGGTAGCAAAACCTGTTATTCGCGGCTTATCAATGACCAATATTTTGATGCTTAACAATGGTGTGAAAATGGAAAATTTTCAATTTTCAGAAAACCATCCCTTTCTTATCGATGAATTTGGTATTGACCGAATAGAGATAATAAAAGGACCTGCTTCATTGCTTTATGGATCTGATGCTGTTGGTGGTGTTATCAATATAATAAAGGAAAAACCGGCACCAACAGGAAAAATTCTCGGTGATTATAATATGCAATTCCATTCAAACACACAAGGAGTTGTAAGTAATCTTGGTATAAAAGGAAGTTCCGAAAACTTTTTTTGGGGCTTAGGTGTAGGTGCAAAAAGCCATGCTGATTATAAAGATGGAAATGGCAATTATGTTCCTAATACACGTTTTAATGAATATAGTTTTAAAACCGATGTGGGTATAAATAAATCATTCGGACTTTTCCGTTTGTATTACGATTATAGTCAACCCAAACTCGGTATGTGTGTGGGCACTGCAGTTCCGTTAACAATTGAAAACGGAAGAGAAAACAAATTTTGGTATCAGGATTTGACAAATCATATAATTTCTACCAGAAATACATTATTCTTCAAAAAATACAAAGTTGATTTGAATGCTGCTTATCAAATGAACAACAGGCGATTGCAGACTGATGAGAATATGCCGTTTTTTGAAATGGTAGATATGGACTTGAATACATTTTCTTATGAAGTAAAGACTTATTTGCCATCAACAGCAAATTCGGAATACATCGTAGGACTGCAGGGGGCTAATAAAACCAATAGAAACAATGAAGCCCCAAATCATATACTTCCCGATGCCGATGTGAATGATTTCTCAGTTTTTGGATTAGCTCAATATACTTTTTTTGAAAAAATGAAAGCACAAGCCGGTATAAGATATGATTTCCGTTCCATATCAACAGAGGCAGAGATAAACAAAGAAGCTGTTAATACTGATTATGGAAATGTAAGTGCCTCCCTCGGTGCAACTTATAAGATAAACAAAAATATCTTATTACGCACAAATTTGGCTTCCGCTTACAGAACTCCTAATATTGCCGAATTAACGCAAAATGGCATGCACGGTGCAAGATACGAGCAGGGAAACCCCAACTTAAAATCACAACGCAGTTACGAAGCCGATCTAAGTACCCATTTTCATTCAAAATATGTGATGGTTGATATTTCCTGTTTTTATAACAGTATTAACGATTATATTTTTATTGCCCCAACTGACGATACAATTGCAAGTGGCGATAAAATTTATAGATATTCGCAAACCAATTCTGGAATTTATGGTGGTGAACTTGCTATTGATGTTATGCCGTTCGACTGGTTAAATTTTCAAACAAGCTATGCTTATCTGATTGGCAAACAAGATAACGGAAATTATCTTCCATTCATTCCGCAAAATAAACTGCGAGTTGAACTCAAATTTCAAAAACAAAATTTGGCTTTCTTAAAAAATCCTTTTTTAAAAGTTGGGGGGCTTCTTGCTTCAAAGCAAAACAATCCTGCAATGTTTGAAACTGAAACCGATAGCTATTTTTTGTTAAATGCCGGAATTGGAACAGAGATAAAATGGGCAAATCAGATGGTATCTTTGTCTGTTCATGCAAATAATTTGCTGAATGAAACTTATATAGACCATTTATCAACATTGAAGGGAATGGGCTATTATAATATTGGTAGGAATATCAGTGTAAATTTGAAAATTCCGTTTGGAATTAAATAAAATTCAATTGTTAATATGGTTCTGTCGTGCAAAAGACGGCAGAACCTTTAAACGCATATT
>JAYEOP010000179.1 GCA_034723125.1 Bacteroidota bacterium
AAGCTAAAAACTAAAAACTAAAAGGTTATGTGTTACGGATAAACAAGAAGAAGTACTTAAAACTAAAAGCTAAAAACTAAAAGGTTATGTGTTACGGATAAACAAGAAGAAGTACTTAAAACTAAAAACTAAAAGTTATGTGTTAAGAATAAACAGATAAACAAATAAACAAATAAACAGTCTTCAGTAAGCAGTCTGTGCTTTGTGCTTGCCTGAATAGAGTTGACTTTTTTTGTTAATTTTTCTCTGCGTTTCTGCGACTCTGCGTTTAAATAAATAAACATAAAGAAGTACTTAAAACTAAAAGCTAAAAACTAAAAACTAAAAGGTTATGTGTTACGGATAAACAAGAAGAAGTACTTAAAACTAAAAGCTAAAAACTAAAAGGTTATGTGTTACGGATAAACAAGAAGAAGTACTTAAAACTAAAAGCTAAAAACTAAAAACTAAAAGGTTATGTGTTACGGATAAACAAGAAGAAGTACTTAAAACTAAAAGCTAAAAACTAAAAACTAAAAGGTTATGTGTTACGGATAAACAAGAAGAAGTACTTAAAGTGCCTAATGTACTTAGAGTTAGTGTATCGGATAAACAGATAAACAAATCACCAAAACTTGTCCGTATGGATAAACAATTCTTCTTTGCGTTCTTTGCGTCTTTGCGTGAAAATATTAACAATTCTTCAAATCGTAAAAAGCAAATCATCATTCATAAATTAAAAACGTTACATTTGCAAGTTTTCAAAAAGAAGCGAAAAATAATGATAGACCTGACAACAGGAAAAGAAAGCAAACGAATATTTTATTTTGCATTACCAATGCTTCTTGGCAACGTGTTCCAGCAACTTTACAATATTGTTGACAGTATCATTATCGGAAAATTTATCGGCAAAGAAGCTCTTGCCGCTGTTGGTTCTTCATTTCCTTTGATTTTTGTTTTAATCTCACTAATAATAGGAACAGCCTCCGGTTCAACAATTATTATTTCTCAATATTTTGGTGCTAAAGACACAAAAAATGTCCAGCGTACTTTTGAAACAATGTCAATATTCCTTTTTATTGCAGCAATTTTAATATCAATAATCGGTGTATCCATAAGCGGTTTTATTCTCGAATTATTAAAAGTCCCTGCCGATGTACTACCTCAAGCAAAAATTTATTTACATATTTACCTTGGTGGAATAATTATGTTCTTTGGATTCAATGGTATATCTGCTGTTTTACGTGGACTTGGAGATTCAAAAACACCTTTGTATTTTCTTATTGGAGCAACTCTTACAAATATTTTTCTTGACTTACTATTTGTTGTTGTTTTTCATTGGGGAATTAAAGGGGTTGCAATAGCAACAATAATATCACAAGGACTTGCTTTTGTTTCTGCAACAATTTACATAAACCGTACTCACACAGTTATTCATTTGTTTTTTAAAAATCTTACATTCGACAAAAAGATATTTTCAAAAAGTATGAGTATCGGTCTTCCTCAAGGATTTCAGCATACTTTCGTTTCACTTGGAATGCTTGCACTTTTGCAAATTGTAAATGATTACGGAACAAATGCAATTGCTGCTTACACAGTTGCAGGACGTATTGATATGATAGCTGCCATGCCTGCAATGAATTTCGGAATGGCATTATCAACTTTTGTAGGACAAAATATAGGAGCAAAAAAACTTGAAAGAGTCAAAAAAGGTTTTAAAGCAACCTTATTAATGACCTCTGTTATTGCAATATCAACAGCTATTATTATCAACCTTTTTAGTAAAACAATAATGGGATTTTTTACTAATGATGTTGAAGTAATTAGAATCGGGGTAGAATATCTTGGTATAGTAAGTTTCTTTTATCTCATTTTTGCTTTAATGTTTGTTTCAAACGGTGTAATGAGAGGTGCCGGAGATACATTTATTCCTATGCTTATTACATTATTTTCATTATGGGTTATTCGTGTTCCTGCTTCATATTTTTTATCACAGCATTTTGGCGAAATTGGAATCTGGTGGGGAATACCTACCGGCTGGTGTTTTGGGGCAGGCTTTTCTTACATTTATTACTTAACAGGAAGGTGGAAACGTAAAGTAGTGATTTAGTAATTGAAAGTAACAGGATGCAAGAACTCAGGATGCAAGAACTCAGGATGCAAGATTCAGGATGCCCAGACGGGCGAACTTCGTGTCGCAAGATGCAATAAATATAATAAGAAACTATAGGGGAGTTTGGCATTTCAGCACTCCAAATTTTCAATCTACTACTATGTTTCTTAATTGCTATCATCTTTATTTTTAGCACTATCTGCCAAATGCACTATATTTTTTGTTAGCAAACGTTATTCTTGCTTTTCACCATTTTTATAGCTTAAGGTTTTAGTTAAAACTCCGTTTTTATCATATTCCTTTACTGTACCATTCCCATTAATCAAAGTGCCTTTATCAAGGCTATTTCCTTTGTTGTCTTTACAAGTGAGAATCTTCATTAATTTACCTTCTTGCCATAGTATAATTCTGTAAACCTTAGCATTTTTGTGATAATTTTTCGATTCGCCAGTTTCTTTCCCATTTTCAAAATTTCCAATTCCTTTTAATTGTCCGTTATCGTGATAGGTTTTCCATTTGCCAGTTAATTTCCCATTTTCATAGTTTCCAATAACTTCTAATTGTCCGTTATCGTGATAATTTTTCCATTCGCCAGTTTCTTTCCCATTTTCAAAATTTCCAATTCCTTTTAATTGTCCGTTATCGTGATAGGTTTTCCATTTGCCAGTTCCTTCCCCATTTTCATAGTTTCCAATAAATTCTAATTGTCCGTTATCGTGATAATTTTTCCATTTGCCAGTTAATTTCCCATTTTCAAGATTTCCAATTCCTTTTAATTGTCCGTTTTCTAAATAGAATTTAAATTCACCAGTTTTTTCCCCATTTTCAAAATTTCCAATAAATTTTAATTGTCCATTTTCGTAATAGTATTTACATTCGCCAGTTTCTTCCCCATTTTCATAATTTCCAATAAATTTTAATTGTCCGTTTTCGTAGTAGTATTTCCATTCGCCAGTTTCTTCTCCATTTTCAATGTTTCCAGTTTTTTCTAATTGTCCGTTATCATAGTATGATTTAGATACTTTTTGTGCAAATGAAAATTGCATAAATATTATCGAAAATAATATTGTTGTAATTATTCTTTTTCTCATAACTTATATATTTTTAATTGTTTTTTCTTTTGTCTTCTGTTCTATCATGTTACTCTATCTTTAAAATTAAACCCAACGCCAGTTTGTCTAATAACCCTAACCACCGATTAAATTTTTGTCAAATATAAGAACATTTCTGCTTTGCTCAAAAATAATTGCTTTTTTAGGTTCATTTTTATTAATCGTTTAAAATAGCTTATTTTTTCTACCAACTGCCTTTATATTGCGTAAAACATTGAAACAAAACATCTTATATACTCTTCCATATTTTTAAACCCCAATATTGTTATTAGCCTTCTTAAATTATATACTGTGAACATTAATCCTACATCGGCTTCTGCTCTTTTTATATATTTCTTTGTTAGAATATAATTATGGTTCATCTCAATAATGGATACTTAGCATGATATAAATTAGAAATATTACTTTAAAATTTAACTTTACTCAAAGTTCATCATTTATTAAAATTACATATAAGCAGTGTGTAACTTTTGGTTTCGCCCGCCTGTCGAGCCTTGGCAGGCAGGCTCAACAAC
>JAYEOP010000180.1 GCA_034723125.1 Bacteroidota bacterium
TTTTGAATTTTCCATTCCAGCCTTTATTTTGGTCATTTGATTCAAATATTTTTTCGCCCCAACGGTTGTAAATTTGTAATTCAAAACTAAGTATTTCAGGAGCTACTACTGTAAATATTTCATTTACGCCATCATCATTTGGGGAAAAAGCATTGGGTATAAATATTTTATAGTTACATAAAGATTTTACTAAAATTGTATCAATACCTTGACAATCAAATTCATTTTTTACAACTACACTATAAATCCCTTCATCAATAATTTCAATTATTCTTTCGGTTTCATTTCCCGGATACCAATGATAAGAAAACCAAGAACCTGCATCTAAAAATAATGATGATTTATCTAAGCACAAAATTGTGTCTTTGCCAAGAAAAGGTAAGGGATTTGAAATTTCTTTTATTTGAGTTGTATCGATAATACTACAAATATTTTTAGTTATTGTAACAAAATATTTTCCCTCATTATTAACCTTTATTGTTTTTGCTGTACTTTGTGTATTCCACAAATATGTAGCACCCGGATTTCCTGCATCAAGTAAAATGCTTTTCCCTGCACAAAAAAAACTATCTTTTGGTAAGTTTTTTTGTGGTTGTTCATAAGCAATAAAATTTAAATGAACAATACTATCACAAGCAAGAAAGTTGGTGTAGTTATATGTAATATCTTTTGTCTCTTTCAGATATTTACCACCAAAATAAAAACTATCGGGTTTGCAAACGTATACTGTATCGAAAAAATTATCATTCAATATTTTTACTATTATTTCATTAGTTGTATCTGCTTCAAAACAGTTAGATACGATGCAACGGTACACACCCGTATCTTTTAAAGAAATTTTTGCCTTATTATAAATTTGACTCTCAGCACCATTAATATCTTTTCCGTTTTTTTGCCATTGGTAAGAGAAATCTCCAGAACATGAAATATATAGTGAAAGATATTTGTTAATACAAACCAAAGTATCTTTGCTTTGTTTTGAAATATCAGGTTTTCTGTCCCTGAACTTTATATATACAATAGAATCATTTGAGCAGGATGCAAGGTAAATACCATTATCATTGTCAATAACCATGTTTTTTGCACCATACCAATTAAGCCATGATGGAAGTTTATTGCTCCATAAAATATTTCCAAGACTATCAATTTTATAAAGTGTATATTTTGAAACCAATGAATCTTTATTTTTTTTAACATTTTGGAAAATAAAATATAGTTTATTACATGCATCAGGATAAGGAAATGAAGCTCGTCCACAGAAATCAAAAGGGATTTTTAATTTATTGGATAAAATAATGTTTCCTGATGTGTCAAATTTGTAAAGAGTGAAATTATTAAAGTAAGGTCCTTTTAAATTTGAATCCGTATTAGCATTATCAATTAAAAAGAAATGATTTTTATTTTGTAAAAATGGACTTTTATCTCGCCTGATATCTGTATAATGTAGTTTGATTGGCAATTGTTTTTCCCAAATCAAATCTCCGCTAAATGTCATTTTACGCATTGTTGTAGGTAAAGTACAGTGATTAGAGGCACTTAAATTCACAGTTGTATCCATACCCCATATTTCTATAAAGCTTAGTGTATCATCATAGTATGCAAGTCTATTAACACAATTTTTCCATTCTTCTTCAATAAACCAAAGTTTGAAATTTGTAGTATCACCCCAAAAATACATAAAACCTCGTTTCCCAAGTAAATTACTGTCTTTTCTGGAATATTTAGTAAGGTAGGCTTTACTATCTCCCAATTTCCAAGTAGTATTTGTTAAATATTTGTACATTATCATTGTGAATGGCAAGTATCTAGAGCTATATACCTCATTAAAAATAAAGAATTTATTATACTTAAATAAGGCATTACGCGTATCTTGGAATAGATTTAGTGACCCTATCATATTATGATAATTATAAACAAAATAAGGCTCATTTATAAGGCTATCAGTATTTACTTCCATAAAACCACTATTATAAGTAGCATCTCCTGTGGAGGCATTTAAAGATATTAAATCGCTTGAGGCATGACAATAATGATTATAACTGGCATTTAAAAAAAAAATATTTTTAATATCGAAGGTAGGAGCACTGAACACTCTGTAATGTGTATTGTTATTGATATTAAATTTGAATATAAAAGGTAATTTATATTTGTTATAAGAATATGAAGGTGGATTATGTCCGTGAAGTAAACCGGGAATAGTTGTCAATGCAACAGGATTATTTGATTCATCAACTAAAATATCTTCTAAAAGTATATTTAATGTATCAATCTCATCTCCCCAACGTACTTTAATAAATTCATCTATATTCATTAATCTTTTATGTTCCGAGATATCAAGTTTGTAATTGCTTATCCATTGTAACTCAGTTTGTGAATAAGTCGGAAAACTGGTGGTTAGCAGGAGTAATATTATTAATAATTTGTTTATTTTTATAGTATAAGCATAGGCTACCCTGATGGTATTTGAAATTGAAATATTTTTTAAACTCAAGGTAGCCATAATAACTTCTGAATTAGTTAATGTTAAACTTTAAACTTTTTTGTAAAGAATTTTCACCAATACAATCAATTTGGAGAAAATAAATACCGGAAGGAAAACCGTTTAAATTGAAATGAATTTTCAATTGATTTGTAGTAAATACCATTTGTTTATGCTGTAATATTTTACCTTTGGAATCAATAAGCTTTATGGAAGCTTTGTAACCTTTTACTTGTTTACAGTTAAGGTCAATAAATTGTTTAGCAGGCTTTGGACTTAATGAGAAAACTGGTAATACAATATTATTCCCCGTATTTAAAGCTTTTTTAAATAATTTATCTTCTTCCTGAAAAAAGTAGCTGTTACCATTATTACTATTACCGCCTTCGTTTCCATAATCACCCCATAAACCATTTTCATTACCGGTTCCACCTCCACTGGCAGGTTGGCAACAAGAAATAGCTTCAAGGTCGGTATTGCCATTATTTATTCTTTGTAATGTTTTTGTACTATATTTAAAATTAAATATGGTGCCGTCAATTGTCAGTTCAGTTGTAGTTGATGTGGCTGTAGCCATATTATAAAAAACTTCATTATATATTTCTTGCCAAATATTGTCCAAATCAGAATCAAACTTCATATCACAATACCTATAAGTAGTAAGTTCTTGAATTGGTGCTTCTTTTCCATTAGTTCCATCGTTTATTAAAACTTTTTTGGAACATTGAAGCCTTTTTCCATCAATACATAATGGTGTAGAACTTGGTTCATTGTACTTACATGTCCAACCATCAGTTGTTTCAAAAACATAATAATTTAGTGAAGGGTTTGTCCAACTTGTACGATTGTTATTGATTGAGTTTTCAATATAATTTAGGAAAATTTCATCACATTGGCAATCATATTGTTCGGTAGTATATTGCAAATAGTAGCAATCAGTTGAGTATAAATCATCAAATGATCCATTATTTCCATCATGTCCATCAACTTGCTGTCCACCTCTGCCACCAAGTCCACCATTACCAGAACTGACATCAATATTTGAATTTAAAAGCATATTGATTCCATTGTTTTCATAAACAATAAATACACTTCCGCCACAGCCACCATAACCTCCAGTCAGGCGAGTACCGGAAATTCTTATACATTTTTTATTAGTCCATAAAAATTGATTAGATAACAAACCCATAGGACTAATCCATGAGTTAAGATAGGATATATCTTTACTGTTATTATT
>JAYEOP010000181.1 GCA_034723125.1 Bacteroidota bacterium
ACAAAATTTGATTCTATTTTTGTACAAATTGGAGATATTCCAATTGCAAATTTTGGAGCTAATATTTTTTCAGGAGAAGTTCCCTTTGTTATTAATTTTTACGATTCTTCAACAATTGTTTTTAATGCTATTTCCCAATACTTCTGGTATTTCGGAAACGGAAATTCTTCAATTGTTCAAAACCCAACTTTCACTTATCAAAATGTCGGGAATTATGATGTGATGCTTAAAGTTATTTCCGACCTCGGCTGTGCAGATTCACTTACAAAAATAGCTTTCATAAATGCTAAAGTAAACAGAATTACAGAAATAGAAAATTCTGAAATATTGATTTATCCAAACCCTTCAAATGGAAAAGTTTACATCAAATCAGAAAGAAAAATAGAATCCATTAATTTATATAATTCCTTAGGAAAGTTAATTTTAGAAACTCAGGATTTGAGTACAAAAATTCATGAATTGGACAAGCAAGTAAAAGGAATTTATTTCTTAAAAATTGGATTGATGGATGGAAATGAAATTGTAGAGAAAATTGTTTTTGAATAAAAAAAGTAGTATATTGTGTTTTAAATAATATCCATAATTTCTTTAAAAAGTAATATTATGAAAAAGAAAAGTTTAATATTAGTAGCATTGTTGATTAGCATATTTTTTTCACCCAAATCGGCATCATCCCAAATAATGGGAGGAGATTTAACATGGTCATGCATTGGTCAAGATAGTTTTATGATAAAACTTGTCGTTTACAGAGATTGTAACGGTGTTCAATTAGGCAATGCTATCGTTAACATCAAATGCAAATCAACCAATAAGTTAATTACAATTCTTAATATTTATAAGCCAGCACCTATTGACATTACACCAAGCTGCGGTTCAACTGTTACAAGATGCTCAGATTCAAATAGTTTATTTCCTTTTGGAATAGAACAATATACTTATCAAAAACTTGCAGTATTGAGTAGTGCAGGTAGTTGTTGTGAACTAACTTTATCTTACTCAATGTGCTGTAGAAATTCCGCAATTACAACAATTGATGCCAATCAAAATTTTTATATTGATGCAATGCTGAATCGTTGTGTAAGTCCTTGCGATAACTCACCTTCATTTGTAAATCCTCCAATGGCAATTATCTGTGTTGGTGAAATTTTTTTGTATAGCAGTGGAGTAAATGACCAAGATATGTCTCCCACAGGTGGATTGTCAGATTCCTTAGTTTACTCATGGTGTCATCCTTTAAGTAGTGAAAATTCAAATATAACTTATACAGGACAATATTCCTATGATAAGCCAATTCACTTTTGGGGATTTCCTAATAAAGACCTTCAATTCCCTCAAGGCTTTCATATTAATGTTTATACGGGTTCTATATCATTTCTCCCTATAAAAGTTGAACAAACCGTAATGACAATGCAAGTCGAAGAATACAGAAATGGAATATTAATAGGAAGAGTAAAACGAAATTTACAATTTATAGTAATAAAATGTCCGTATAACAGTGCACCTGTATTAAGTAGTCCGATTTATAAGGAAGTATATGTAAATCAACCTGTAACTTTCACAATTAATACTTATGACAGCGATTCAGAAGATACCTTACTGATAGGCTGGGACGCAGCAATACACGATGCATCATGGACAGATAATAACAAAAAGGCAAAATACCCAACAGGAGTATTTAATTGGACACCTACAAAACAAGATGTTAAACCCATACCTTGGGTATTTATTGTAAGGGTAAAAGATGACGCATGGCCTATTAATGGAAGTAGCACAAGAGCATATCACATACTTGTAAAAGATTCAACTAGCTCAATTGCAAAAACAAAATATCCTATAATAACTCTTTATCCAAATCCCTCAAGCGGAAAAGTTTACATTAAATCAGAAACAAGAATTAAATCCATTAATTTATATAATTCCTTAGGAAAATCAATTTTAAAAGTTCAAAATTTAAGTGCAAAAAATTATGAATTGGACAAGCAAGTAAAAGGAATTTACTTTTTAAAACTTGGCTTGATGGATGGAAATGAAGTTGTAGAAAAAATTGTTTTTGAATAAATAAGATAAATACAAAATTATGAAAAAGAAAAATTTATTACTCATCACACTTTTTATCGCCATGTTTTTTATTACAAAACCTGCTTCTTCAAATAACATAATGGGAGGAGATTTAACATGGGTATGCATAGGTCAGGATAGTTTCATGATAAAACTTGTAATTTATCGAGATTGTAATGGCAAAATTTTAGGCAATGCCAATATTGATGTCAAATGCAAATCAACCAATAAGTTAATTACAACTCTTAATATTTATAAGCCAGCACCTATTGACATTACACCTACTTGCGGAACAACTTGTACAAGGTGCAACGATTCAAATTGCATTTTTCCTTATGGGATAGAGCAATATACTTTTCAGAAATTATTGGTTTTAACAAATGCAGGAGCTTGTTGTGAAATAACTTTATCTTATTCTGAGTGTTGCAGAAGTGCAACAATTACAACCGGAGTAGCAAATCAAAACTTTTATATTGATGCAATGATGAACCGTTGTGTAAGTCCTTGTGATAATTCACCAAGATTTACAAATCCTCCTGTTGTAATTATATGTAAGGATATGGATTTTATGTATTGCAATGGAACACATGATCCAGATATGTCTCCCCTAGGTGGAATGTTAGATTCCTTAGTTTACTCATGGTATCATCCTTTAAGTAGTGAAAGTTCAAATATAACTTATACAGGACAATATTCTTATGATAAACCACTACAATTTTGGGGATTTCCCAATAAAGAGCTTGAATCTCCTAAAGGTTTTCATTTAAGTATTAACACAGGTATTATTCAATTTCGCCCGGTGAAAAATGAACAAACTGTTATGGCAATGCAAATAGAAGAATATAGAAATGGGATATTAATAGGAAAAATAAGGCGAGAATTTCAAATAATTGTAATAACATGTCCAAAAAATAATCCACCTAAATTAAGTGGACCATTTTATAGGGAAGTATATGTAAATAAACCTATAACTATCATAATTCATGCTTATGACAGCGATTCTGAAGATACCATACTGATAGGCTGGAACGCAGCAATACACGATGCATCATGGACAGATAATAACAAAAAGGCAAAATACCCAACAGGAGTATTTAATTGGACACCTACAAAACAAGATGTTAAACCCATAACTTGGGTCTTTATTGTAACGGCAAAAGATGATGCATGCCCTATTAATGGAAGTAGCACAAGAGCATATCACATACTTGTAAAAGATTCAACTAGCTCAATTGCAAAAACAAAATATCCTAAAATAACTCTTTATCCAAATCCTTCAAACGGAAAAGTTTACATTAAATCAGAAACAAGAATTAAATCCATTAACTTATACAATGTTTCAGGAAAATCAGTTTTTAAAATTCAGGATTTAAGTGCAAAAAATTATGAATTGAACAAGCAAGTAAAAGGAATTTACTTTTTGAGAATTGCTTTTATGGATGGAAATGAGGTTGTGGAAAAATTGGTTTTTGAATAAGTCTCTAAAATTAATAAAAACACCCCGAAATTTGTAAATATTAATTAGTGCCTCTAAGAAAACTATCAAATTTTATGATTTCTAAGATTTTTGACCTGCCTTTGCCGTCAGGCAGGTGAGATTTTTATTTTTTGAGACGAAGCGATGCCTTAGCATCAGTGAGTTGAGAAAGATAAAAAT
>JAYEOP010000182.1 GCA_034723125.1 Bacteroidota bacterium
TTGCTGACCACAACTGTTGCTTAACGTCATCTTTTTACTTCAAAATTCTTTATTCCTTGTTCAGTATTCATTATTAAAAATACGACATAATTAAATTATGGCTGAGAAGTTTGCTGTAAAAATCGGTGTTAATGAGTCCACCCTAACCCGAAAAACCAATTTGTTTGCCCCATCCCAAAAAAAAGAAAATAGTAACAAGTGCATATATTGTTGCGAAAATATCGAATATCGACCACGTTCGCTGTAGCTTTAGCGGTTGCGAAACAAGGAATTATGAATAATGAAATTTGTTGACCACAACAGTTGCTTAGTAAGACTAAAAAGTGGCTTAATAATTGTTTTCTCTTGCCCTAAATTTAGACGTATTATTTGACTATGAATAAATTGACAAAAAAAAATATTTTCAACAAAATCGATTCTTATTTCCTTGATTCCCAAATTTTAAATACGTTTGTATTCTTTTAAAAACAAATATATATTTATCTAAATAACTAATTTATATCATTATGAAAAAAAATATTAAAAATTATCTTGCCTTAGTAACGCTTTTATTTCTTTCTTTTGGGCTTTTTGCCCAGCAAGGAAATATTATTATTCCTAAAGACATGAACACAGCTTTACCTGTTGACCCTAAAATTACTACAGGTAAATTAGACAATGGAATAAAGTATTACATAAGGAAAAACGAAAAGCCAAAAAACAGGGCAGAGCTACGATTAGTTGTCAATGTAGGTTCAATCCTAGAAGATGAAGATCAAAGAGGACTTGCACATTTTTGTGAGCACATGGCTTTTAACGGTACAAAAAACTTTGAAGAAAATCACATTGTATCTTTCCTTGAATCAATAGGAATGAAATTTGGAGCTGAGGTTAATGCTTATACAGGTTTTGATGAAACTGTTTATATGCTTACAATCCCAATGGAAAATAAATCCTTTCTTGATACAGGCTTTATGATTCTTTCAGATTGGGCTCACAATGTTGCTTATACAGCTGAGGAAATTGATAAAGAAAGAGGTGTTATTCATGAAGAATGGAGACTTGGAAGAGGTGCAAATGACAGAATGATGCGTGAATATTTTCCTGTGATGTTTCATAATTCACATTATGCAGAAAGATTACCTATCGGAAAAATGGACATTGTAGATAATTGTCCTCATGATGCTTTAAGAAGGTTTTATAAAGATTGGTACAGACCTGATCTTCAAGCAGTGGTAGCTGTTGGTGATTTTGATGTTAAAGAAGTTGAAAATTATATTAAAAGATATTTTTCACCGATAAAATTAAAAGAGCTTCCCAGAGAAAGAAAATTATATGACGTTCCTGACCATAAAAAACCTCTTGTATCAATTGTTTCAGATAAGGAAAATCCTTATACAATGCTTCAAATGTATATAAAACATGATAAAGCTGAAGAAGGAACATATCAAGCTTACAGGAATAATATTGTAAGGTCATTATTTTCTTCAATGCTATCAAACAGACTTAGTGAAAAACTTAATGAAAAAGATCCACCGTTTATGTTTGCCTACGGGGGATATAGCAATTTAATCAGGACAAAAGATGCTTTTATGCTAATGGCAATGGCAAAAAATAACAAAGTAGAAGAAAGTCTTAAAATTTTAGTTGAGGAAACAGAAAGGATTAAAAGACATGGTTTTACTATCACAGAACTTGAAAGGCAAAAAATTGAGATGCTGAGTGGTATTGAAAAAATGTATAACGAAAGGGATAAGCAAAAGTCAAGTGCTTATGTAGGAGAATATCAAAGGAATTATTTACACAATGAAAGTATTCCCGGTATCGAATACGAATTTGAGCTTTACAAAAAGTTTCTACCTACAATAAAAGTTGAGGAGTTGAATATGCTTGTTGAGAAATATGTAACAGATAAAAACACTGTTATTGTTGTTACTCTGCCTGAGAAAAAAAGCATTGTAAAACCTGAAAAAAAAGAACTTCTTAAAATTATCAAAGATGTTAGGTCTCAAAAAGATATTGAAGCTTATGTTGACAAGGTTTCTAACGAGCCTCTGATTAACACAGACCCAAAACCGGGAAAAGTTGTTTCAACAAAAGACATTAAAGAATTTGAAGCAAAAGAAATAACATTAAGCAATGGAGTTAAAGTTGTTTTAAAGAAAACAGATTTTAAAAATGATGAGATATTGATGCAAGCTTATAGTTTAGGTGGCAATTCTCTTTATGGTATTGAAGATGATTTCTCTGCAAGTTATGCTGATAATGTAATAAACAATAGCGGACTTGCTAATTTTGACAATATTGAACTTAAAAAAATGCTTGCAGGTAAAATTGTTAGTGTTAGTCCTTGGATTAGTGAAATGCAAGAAGGACTTAGAGGTCGCTCAACTCCTAAAGATTTTGAAACAATGTTGCAACTTGTTCATTTATATTTTACAAGTCCAAGAAAGGATTCTAAAGCTTACGATAATTTTATTTCCGAACAAGAAAACATGCTTAAGAACAGAGAAGCTAGTCCACGAACAGCTTTTGGTGATACTATAACTGTTACAATGGCACAACATCATCCTCGCAGAATGCCAACTACTATTGAAGATTTGAAAGAAGCTGACCATAAGCAAATGCTTAAAATTTACAAAGAGCGTTTTGAAAATGCAGGAGATTTTACTTTTTTCTTTGTAGGGAATTTTGATATGGAAATAATGACATCACTTCTTGAAGTATATCTTGGAAGCCTTCCTTCATCAAACAAAAATGAAACATGGAAAGACCTTGGAATAAGAGATGCTAAGGGCGTAATAGAAAAAACAGTTCACAAGGGAGTTGAGCCTAAAGCCACTGTTTTTATGAGTTTCCAAGGTGAAAGTAAATACGATTTTGATACAAGATTGAAAATGAAAGTTTTAACTAGTATTTTAACAATTCGCTTAAGAGAAAATATTAGAGAAAAACAAGGTGGAGTTTATTCAATTAGCTGTTGGGCACGTAATTCCCATTATCCTGTTGAAAAATATAATATTGGAATTTACTTTGGTTGTGCTCCTTCAAATGTTGATAATCTTGTAAACAGTGTTTTTGATGAAATAAAAATGATTAAAAAAGATGGTGGAACTCAAGCTAATCTTGATAAAGTAACAAAAAATATGTTACGCACCAGAGAAACAAAGGTTAGAGAAAATAACTTTTGGTTAGGAACACTAAAACATTATTATTATCATAACGAAGATTTTTCTGAATTTGCAAAATATGAAGAAGCAGTAAGAAATATTAAAGTTGAAGATATTATTGAAGTAGCTAATAAATATATAAATAAAGAAAATTATATAAAAGTTGTTTTGTTGCCTGAAAAGGGAACTAAAGAGAAAGACGAATAATTACTTGTTTCGAATAAAAAAAAGCCTGCAATCATTTTGGTTGCAGGCTTTTTTTTGTCCTATATTGATTTGATTGGGTAATAAAATTTGCTACAGATTATGGAATAGCCATGACTTTGTCATAAAATTATCGAATTGAAAATTAGAGCAGAACAAATGCATATATATTGTTGCGGAAATATCGAATATCGACCACGTTCGCTGTAGCTTTAGCGGTTGCGAAACAAGGAATTATGAATAATGAAATTTGTTGACCACAAAAATTGCTTAGCGAAAATATTAACATACGAAATACCCATTAAAAACGTCATTGCGAGGACAAAGGACGAAGCAATCTGTTGAATTGAAGTACGGT
>JAYEOP010000183.1 GCA_034723125.1 Bacteroidota bacterium
CGCAGAAACGCAGAGGAAAAAGTAACAAAAAAAATCAACCCTATTTAGGCAAGCACAGAGAAATGAGAGGTGAGAAATGAGAGGTGAGAAATGAGAGGTGAGAGGTGAGAGGTGAGAGGTGAGAAATGAGAGGTGAGTCAACCAACCCTATTTAGGCAAGCACAAACGAGGACTGCTTACTGAAGACTGCCGACTTCTTTATTTGTTTATTTGGAATTTGACTGCTGGTTGGAGACTGCCTACTGCTGACTGAGGACTGTTTTTGACTACCTCTGCTAAAAAGCCCGAGATTGTCGCGGTCGTACCTCCCTCACAATGACGACCTTATGGGTTGTTGTTGTAAGAATTGTTTATTTGCTTATTTGTTTATCTGTTTATTTGTTTATTTGGAATTTGACTGCCGGCTGAAGACTGCCGACTGGAGACTGCCGACTGGGGACTGGTAATTTGTTTATTCGTAACACATACACATAACTCTAAGTACTTCTTCTTGTTTATTCGAAATTTGACTGTTGACTGTTTTTTACTGCCGACTGGAGACTGCCGACTGCGGACTGGTAATTTGTTTATCCGTAACTCTTAGTTTTTAGTTTTTAGTTTTAACTCTAAGTACTTTAGGCACTTTAAGTACTCTAAGTACTTCTTCTTGTTTATCCGTAACACATAACTCTAAGTACTTTAGGCACTTTAAGTACTCTAAGTACTTCTTCTTGTTTATCCGTAACACATAACCTTTTAGTTTTTAGTTTTTAGTTTTTAGTTTTCTTGTCATCATTTCCCCGTTCTGTACTTTATAAATAGCTATTCCCATTCTTATTTTATGATGTTCAATTTTCTCCTTTAAGTGTTCAAAAAGTACTGCTGTAGAATCTATAACTTCTGTTTCTTTAATTGCTCCAATGATTTTATCAAGTTCATCAATATTTATAAATTTCATAATATCAATTTCGTATCTTTTTTCATAAAGATAAGCAAAATGTGAATATATTGTATTGATATGTAACTTTCGCTCTGAGGCTATTTCCGTTGCAGTTTTTCCTTCCTTATATAATTTAAAAGTCTGTAAATATGTTGCTCCTTTGATTTTACTGCCCTGCTCATACTCTGTTTGAATAAAAGATAAAATTTCGTTGATAAACAACTCTCCATACTTTTTATACTTAAATTCTCCTACTCCCGAAATATTTTTCATTGCCAACTCAGTTGTTGGTTTTTCAGATGTCATTTCATCTAATGAAGCATCACTAAAAATAACATAGGGAGGTACGTTGTCTTTATCAGCAAGCTCTCTTCTAAGCTTTCTTAAAGCTTCAAAAAGGTCATTTTTAATTCTTTGTGTTTTTGTTATACGCTTAGGTGCTTTATGAAATTCTGCTTTTTCCTTTACAAAACTCATCTGAACAAGATTTACCTTACGATTGTTAAATAAAACTTCATTACTTGCATTTGTTAATTTCAAAGCATTATTTTCATCATAAGCAATCTCTATCAAGCCCATATTCAGCATTTGCAACAAATATTGTTGCCAATCGGCATAACTTATATCTTTTCCTGCACCAAAAGTTTTTATTGTATTATATCCAAAATTAAAAATATCACGTCTGCTTGAGCCTCTCAAAACATCAATCAACAATCCTGTCGAAACTGATTCTTTTAATCGCTTTATTGCCGATAAAGCTTTTTGTGCTATAACTTTTCCGTCAAAAACATCAGGAGGATTTTTACATACATCACAATTTCCACAATCATTTTCTAGATGCTCTCCAAAATAACTTAGCAATATTTTTCTACGGCAAACAACAGCTTCTGCATATTCCTGCATTCTCTTAAGCTTTGTAAGTTGCAATTCACGCTGTCCGCTATCTTCTGCAAATTTCCTTAGCAATATTACATCCCTCAAACTGTAAAACAGCAATGTGTCGCTTTTTAGTCCATCTCTTCCTGCCCTACCGATTTCCTGATAATAACTTTCAATATTTTTTGGTAAGTTAAAATGTATTATCCACCTCACATTCGATTTGTCTATTCCCATTCCGAAAGCAATGGTAGCACAAATTATAGGAATTTTATCATTTACAAAATCTTCCTGAGCCTTTGCTCTAACTTTAGCTTCCATTCCTGCATGGTAATGAACTGCTTTAATTCCAATATCATTTAATCGCTTTGCTACATCCTCTGTAGTTTTTCTGGCAAGACAATAAATTATCCCTGATGTATTCGGTCTTTTTCTAATAAAATCAAGTGCTTTAGCAAATTTATTACGCCCGGGCAAAACAGCAAGACTTAAGTTTGGTCGGTCAAAAGAAGCAATATACTCCTTTGATTCAGGAATATTCAATTGTTTAAGAATATCTTTACGTGTAATTTTATCAGCAGTTGCAGTAAGTGCAATTATAGGAATATTTGTATATTCTATTCTAAAGAATTTTAATTCCGCATATTCAGGACGAAAATCATGCCCCCAAGAAGAAATACAATGTGCCTCATCAACAGCAAAAAGACTTATATTAATCTTATCCAAAAATTGACGAAAATTCTTTGACAGTAATTTTTCAGGAGAAAGGTACAAAAGCTTAATCTTCCTGTTTATTGCATCATTCTCAATTTTACTTTGTTGTGCATAAGATAGAGAACTATTTAAAAACTCCGCTTTAATTCCATTGGTTCTAAGTGCTTCCACCTGATCTTTCATTAAAGAAATCAAAGGAGAAACTACAATAGTAATTCCCTCAAGGATTAAAGCAGGGATTTGATAGCAAATTGATTTACCACCACCTGTAGGCATTATCACTAATGAATCACTTCTGTTTATAACATTATTAATAATTTCTTCCTGCAAAGGACGAAATTTATCAAAACCAAAATATTTATTTAATAGCTTCTGAGGCTCGCTGATATAACTCAAATCAAAGAAATTTAGAATAATTTAACATTGTTTTAGTACTTCGATATTAAGGATTATTTATGTTTAATAAAAAAATAATTGGAATTTATATAAGGTCTCTTAGAAAACTGTCAACTTTTATGAAATGAAAAAAATATTAAATGAGAAAATGAATGAAAAACAATTTATTATCAGCAATTTTTCATAGAAAACCCTATTCTTTTTCTTTCAATATCAATGCTTTTAACTTTCACTTCTACTTGTTGATGCATTGTAACTATTTCATTAGGGTCAGAAACAAATTTGTCTGCAAGTTCAGAAATATGAACAAGACCATCCTGCTTAACTCCAACGTCTATAAATGCACCAAAGTTTGTAATATTTGTTACAATTCCTGCTAACTTCATTCCTACTTCTAAATCTTCAATTTTTCTTACATTCTTATCAAACTCAAAAACTTCCACTGCTTTTCTCGGGTCACGTCCCGGCTTAGCAAGTTCTTTTAAAATATCATTTATAGTTGGTAAGCCTATATTTTTATCAACATAATCTTCAGCATTAATTTTCTCTCTAATCTCAGATTTCCCAATTAATTTCTCCAAACTACAATTATTTTTCTTCATCATTTTTGTTACTACATTGTAGCTTTCAGGATGAACAGAAGTATTATCAAGTTTGTTTTCACCATTTGTTATTCTTAAAAATCCGGCACATTGCTCAAAAGCCTTCCCTCCCATTCTTTTAATTTTTTTCAAATCCATCCTTGATTTAAATGCTCCTTCTTTTGTTCTATGCTCAACAATATTTTTTGCTAACTGTGGACCTAAACCAGAAACATACATTAATAAATGCTTACTCGCAGTGTTTATGTTTACACCAACAAGATTTACACAACTTTCTGTAACTTTATCTAGGCTTTGCTTTAGTTTGTTTTGCTCAACATCATGTTGATATTGACCTACACCAATTGATTTAGGATCAATTTTTACCAGTTCAGCAAGAGGATCCATTAGTCGTCTTCCAATAGAAACCGCACCACGAACAGTAACATCATATTTTGCAAATTCTTCACGAGCCACTTCAGAAGCAGAATAAATAGAAGCACCATCTTCACTAACAACAAATGCTCTCACATCTTTGGTAAACCTTATTTTTGATACAAAGAATTCTGTTTCCCTGCTTGCAGTCCCGTTTCCTATTGCAATTACATCAATTTTAAAACTACTAACTAATGTTCGTAATTGCTTAGAAGCCATTTTGATATTTCCTGAACGTCCATGGGGATAAATATTTTGGTTATGCTCAAGATTTCCTTGTTCATCAAGACAAACTATTTTACAGCCTGAAGTAAATCCCGGATCAATTGCCAAAACACGTTTTTGTCCCAAAGGTGCTTCAAGTAACAATTGTCTTAAATTTTTTGAAAATACATTTATTGCTTCATCATCGGCAATTTCTTTTGAACTATTTCTAAATTCTGTTTCTATAGACGGCTTTAGTAATCGCTGATAGCTATCTTTTACTGCTAAAGTAATTTGTTCAGGACAATTAGAATTATGTTTGATAAAAATTCTTTCTAAAATTTCTATTGCTTTTTCTTTAAAAGGAGAAATATTTATTTTTAAAAAGCCTGCATCCTCTCCCCTACGAATTGCCAAAATCCTGTGTGAAGGGCATTTACTTAACTTTTCTTCATAATCAAAGTAATCTTTAAACTTAATTCCTTCCTCTTCCTTAGCTTTTACAAGCTTTGATTTTATTATCGCTTCCTTACTAAACAACCAACGTATTTTCTTTCTTGAGTTTTGATTTTCAGCTATCCATTCGGCAATAATATCTCTTGCACCTTGCAATGCATCCTCAACTGTTTCAACTTCTTTATTTATGAATTTTTCAGCTCTTAAAAAAACGTCTTGTTCATTCTGAGCCATTACAATCTTTGCAAGTCCCTCAAGTCCCTTTTCTTTTGCAATGCTAGCTCTGGTTTTTCGTTTTGCTTTGTAAGGAAGATAAATATCCTCAAGTTCCACCGAATCCCAGCATTTTTCTATTTTATTTTTTAATTCATCTGTTAATTGCCCCTGCTCTTCAATAGATTTTAAAATTGTTTCTTTTCGTGCTGATATTTCTGTCAGTTTTTTTAATTGTTCATCAATCTTTCCAATCTCTACTTCATCAAGACTTGATGTTACTTCTTTACGATAACGAGAAATAAATGGTATTGTAGAACCTTCTTCAAGCAATTCTACAGTTTTTTCAACCTGCTTTTCAGAAATTCCTAAAGCGGAAGAAATAATTTCTCTAAAAATAATATTCATAGCGGTAGTAAAATTTTTTTCAAAATTAAGGGAAGTCCCCTTAATGCCTTTAAAAATTTATATTTTTTTTAAAATACTGATAATCCAAATAATAAAGAACTTTTATTGAAAAACTATTTTGGGCAGGAATGCTAAAAGTATTATCAATATTCGCAAAAAGATTTTGAACTATCTCATCTTCAACATTATAAATTGAATTTTTCCAAACAACAGATATTATGCTACCCGGTGCAAAATGCCATGAATAAATCAAATCAATATTAAAAATATTAAAATTTATATCATTATTCTCATTGTAATCAGTAGCAGTTAAATAGCCATCTTCCTTTAAAAGAAAAAATTCCTTATAGTCTGCAATTGACCAATAATGCCTGAGTCTAAAGCTTAAGGATGATTTATTGTTAAATATATATGTTGAATTTATAGTATTTGCTAAAGTTTGTTGGTCTCTTTTGCCAAAAATAATATTCAGTTTAGCACTTGTATCCGTGAATTGTGTAGCATAACCATATTGATTTTTACTTTTATTCAAATCTAAACCATAAATTATCATAAATTTATCACTTAATCTAATTCGTGGGCTTAAAGAAATATTAAAGGAAGAATTTTTATGAGAATAATCGACATGACTATATGAAAATCTTGTATCCAAGGCAATTTTCTTACGATAATCGGATGACATCCAAGTTCCAAACCAAATATTTGAAGGAAGATTATATTTCCACCCTTTAACTCTTGCTTGGTAAAAATCAACTTTTTCAATAGGAGAACCACCGACATAAAATCCAAGTGAAAAATGATTTTTTAGAGTTGCACTTGTATGGGTATTTATAATAAATGAAGAATATTCTCTTGGTAAATAATTCATTGAGTAATCAATATGCAATCTAGTGTTTAAATTTAAAAACTTCCAAAATGGTTTAAAAATAATATATGAAATACCTCCTTCAAAATTCATTTCATTATTTGATTGCAAATAACCAAGGTCATTAGGATCGTATTTATCACTTTCAACTGAATGTTCCAAGTCATATTGAAAATTACCACTTCTTTTTCCAACATTAATTTCATAAGAATAGCCAATATCAGTTGCATCTGCATATTTTTGACTTACTAATAAATCACCGTCTATTGAATATTTCTTAGAACTCTCCATTAAACTAAATGTAGTAGCTGTAACATTTGCTGAATAATCTTTTCTGCTAACGTTTGTATTTATTAACGAAACAAATGAATTGTTTTTTAAAGATTGATCCAGAACAAAAATATTATAGTTTGTAAATGACTGTGTTTCAATTACACGTTCCTTGCCCAAAGAATCAGAAATTATTGCTTTTGCAGGAGAAGTCATCGCATTAAATATTCCAATTCCTAAACCCTGTTGTGTTCTCCCTGATATTTTTGTAGCATTTATCAATTTTGTTGATGAGGGGTTTTCTGTTAATTCTTCTCCTTTTTGTAAACTATCAGAAATAGAATAATAAGCAATAGGTTGAGTACCAATCCTTCTTGAATAAAAAATCCCTCCTTTGTTAAAAAGGTTAGTTCCTTCTGTAAAAAACTGTCTTTTTTCTTGGTATCTAACCTCAAAAGGTGATAAATTTAATATCTCATCATCAGATTGAACCTGCCCAAAATCAGGTATTAATGTCATATCCAGTGTAAAGCTTTCATTTATTCCATATTTTAAATCCATACCATAATTGAAACTATAACCTAATTTATCATTTTCCGGATTTTTGTTTAAATAGCCGGAAATATATGGAAAAAAAGATAACCTCAAAGGAGGTTCAATATCATGGATTCCAATAAGTTTTGCTGATTGTGTGATTATTCCGTTTTTTTCCTTGTCTATAAAATTATATGTTGACCACTCTCTGTATCTTTTTATATTTCGCCAAAAATTAATACCCCAAACTTGCTCTTTTTTATTTGGAAAACGGATTGCAGAATATGGGATTTTAAATTCAACTACCCATCCTTTATCATTTATTTTTACTGCACTTTGCCAAACAGGATTCCAATTTTGATCAACTCCTGTTGGTGAATGAAAGCGGTCTAATTGTACTCCTGATGCAGATACTCTAAGTTCAACTGCATTTAGGTCATCATTAAATGGTGCTAAGTTAATAGCAAATGCATCTGAATTAATATTATCAATTTCATCTCTTTTCCCAAGCTCAAGGAGAATGCTATCGGGATAAGGATCATACATAATTGCTGCTATGAATATTGCTTCATCGTTATAAATTACTTTCACTTCTGTATCAAAAGTAGCAACTTTTCCATTAAATGGTTCATATTGTATAAAATCGTTTGCAATTGGGATATTTTTCCAAACCTCATCATTTAAAACCCCATCAATTTTAGGTGCTTTTTTAATTTTTATAGCTTCAAGAACTTTTTTGTCATTTTGTGAAAATAATGAAAAACTAATAAAAATAAGGAAGGTAATAAATAATATGATTTTTTTCATTAAATATAAACGGATTCTCTTAAATATTAAAAGAATGCTTGTAAACAAAAATTTTACCAAAGACAAAAAATATTTCAAAAAAAAGTTCTATGTTGATTTATGTTGTTAAAAAAATATTAAAGCCACAGATTCACAGATTAAAATTAATTTAAAAGAGTAATTTTGTAATCTGTGAATCTATCTTTGATAGACATAGTCTTTACTTTTAGCATGTCTTCGACAGACGAAATCTGTGGCAAATTTGATTACTCTCAGTATTTGATATAGAACAAAAAAAAACCTTAAGCAAATAAATGCTTAAGGTTTTTTTTTAAATTAAAATGAATTTTATTGAATACCTGTTCTTGTATCCCACCACATTTGTTGACCCCAAAAATGATCAACAATACCGGTTGCAACAGCATTTATACTTTTGCCGTTAAGATTAAATTCATCTGTTGGATAAGGATAACGGAAAGGAGAACGATCATGAGTTCCGTAAGGTGAACCGGGTGCTTCCACATTCAATGGAACATCAGTTCTTCTTACTTCAGCCCATGCTTCATGTCCTTGCTTAAACAATGAAATCCACTTTTGCATATAGATTTTGTCAGCACTTCCATCCCATAAAACATCAGGTTCTGCAAGGTAAGTAGCAGCAGCAGCACCTACACCATGTTCTTCTAATGAAGCTGTTACACCTGCTTCATAAGCATCTTTTGCAGCAATACCACCAACATTCCATCCATTAAGTGCAGCCTCTGCAATTAAGAACTGAACTTCAGGATATCTCAAATAGAATGAATATCCGTCTGCTGTTCCTCTATAATAATCACCAATTCTTGAAATTGTATCCATTGCAAATGAACCTTCTGTGGCTCCGGGAACAACACCTCTGTAAATTACAGCAGATGAATCAGGAAATGCATCTTTAGCAATTACAGGAAGTCTTGGGTCTTTATATTGTACAAGGATGTCAATTAATGGTTGACCCATTCCATGATCATCACGAGCATCGTCAATATTATTTTCAGCCCATGGCTCTTTATAAGGAGCAGAACCTTCCCACTTAAACTGAGCATTATCAGCATTACTTCCCATTATTGGGTTGTTAGTAGGATCACTAAAAATTGTTTGAAAAATACCTTGTGCAGTAGTAGCATCTTTATTAGAAATTCTGATTGCAATTCTCAAACGCAGTGAGTTACAAAACATTTGCCAAGCAGCAGCATCACCACCATAAAGTAAATCGCCTTCACCAATTTCACCAATTGTAGCTGCATTAAACAAATCATTTGCTTCTTTAAGTTTTGCAATTAAATCAGTATAAATATCAGCTTGTGCATCATATTTTGGATTTGTAATTCCTTCATCACCTTGTAGGGCTTCTGAATATGGAATTGCTTTCCATGTATCTGTACCAATTTGAAAAACAAATGCTTTCATTGTCATTGCAACAGCTTGCAGATTTTTATTTTCAGCAGCAATTGCTTTTTTCTCTACAATGTCAAGATTTTTCAAAACACGATACAAATAATACCATGAATTATTAACTACGCTTTCACGAAACTCATATCTTGATTCATCAACATATTGAATTTTGCCTAAATGACCTACGTATGACTCAAAATTATTCATATCCATCCAGTCATCATAAAAGTTATCGGTAAAATACCTTAAACTAAATGCCAACACATTGGTTGCCGGAGCATCAGTTACGTTATTCGGATCAGTATTGATCTCTTCAAAATCCTTTGTACAGGCACCGACAATAAATATTATACCTAGTAAAAGAACTATTTTGTTTTTTAAGAATTTTTTCATAATTATATTTTTTTTTGGTTTACTAAATAATTAAATCAATTTATTAAAAATTAACATTTAATCTGAAACCTAAGCTTCTTGTAGGAGGCAATTGATATTGCTCAAGACCCATACCTGAGAGGCCTGTTCCAAATCCTGTTTCAGGATCAATGTGAATATCATTACTTTCATGAACCCAAAGAAGTGCTACATTTCTTCCAACAAATGAAAGATTTGCTGATTGGATGAAAATACCATCTAACCATTCTTTTGGTAATTGATATGAAAATACAATTTCACGTAATTTGATAAAGCTACCATCAATAATTGAGGCTTCTTGATTTCCCCAGTAATTTTCATAGTATCCTTGTGCTGATGTAACTATATCGTTTTTGATATAAGTACCAGGATTATTAGGATCTTCTGTAACTACTGTTTCATTTTTAAGAACATCTTCTCCAACTATTAAACCAACTTCACGAATATTTTTATCAGTTACACCCTCTCTTGAAGCCATTTGAGCTGTTTCAGCAGTAATACCTGCATAAGCACCAAACCAATCTGTTACACTATAAAGGTCTCCGCCTTTACGGAAATCAATTAAGAAACTAAAGCTTAAATTTTTATAGCTGAATGCATTTCTAAATCCACCTGTAAAATCAGGAACAACATTTCCAATTTCAATAGGAGTAGCTGTTTTTAATGGACGACCTCTATCACTAACAATTAAATCTCCATCAGGATCTTGTATTCCATCTTCATCAGTATCTGTTCTTAAATATCCTTTACCTTTAATAACACCAAATTTTTCTTCAGGACGAGCTTCTATTGTAAGTCCACCCCATGAATTTGATAATTGATATGCTTCTAAGTCTCCGTATAATTCGTTAACCATAGCATCATCTTTTGCAAAGTTTAAAATCATATTCCAATTAAAGCCATCTTCACTTTTAAGAACTTTTCCTGTTAGAAGTAATTCAATACCTTTGTTTTCAATTTCACCAGCATTAATCCACATATTACTAAATCCTGTAGCTGTTGATACATCAATAGCCATGATTTGATTTTTAGTAACTTTGTCATAATAAGTAGCATCTATACCAATTCTATCTTTGAAAAATCTAAATTCACCACCAAACTCTGTACTATTAATATTTTCAGGTAATAATCCTGAGTTAGGCATTGATGTAGGAGCAAAATATTGTGATGTTCCCATAAATGCACTTGTACTTGCTGAATATGTAAGAGCAAGCTGATAAGGATTAGTATGGTTACCAACATTTGCCCAGCTACCTCTTAATTTAGCAAAAGAAAATACATCTGAATTCATCTCAAGAGCTTCTGATAATATAAAGCTTAAACTTGCTGATGGATAAAAATATGACCAGTTATCAGCAGGTAATGTAGAACTCCATTCGTTTCTTGCAGTAATATCTAAATATAAATAATCTTTATATCCAAAACTTCCTGAACCAAAAACACTATTTGTTCTAAATTGCTCTTTGTACATGTTTGTTACTGGACTGCCTTTAGCATTTCCAATATCAAAGAAATTAGGTACTGTTAGCTCAGATGCAGACATTGAAGTGAAATTATAATTATAATCTCTATAGTTTGCACCAAAAGTACCATTAAAGGAAATATCTTCTGAGAAATCTTTAGTGGCTGTAAAAATAAGATCAGCATTTGTTTCTTGCTCAAATCTATTATTAATCCAGAATGAACCATTAGGTGATTCATTAGATTTATTTGCTACAACATGCTTACGTGTTTCTGTATAAAAGTCACTTCCTACTCTTGCCATAACACTTAACCAGTCAGCTAATTGATAATTTATATTAAAGTTACCAAAAACTCTGTCTCTTTGTCTTGATGTTGTATTATTATATACAGTCCAGTAAGGATTGTTATGATAACTTGTATTCCAGTTATAAGGATTTCCAAATACATTTTCAGTATCCCAGTTTTCTTTCAAAGATTGCATATTTACCTGACGACCAAACCATGAACCAATTGATTGCATGATATTATTTGCGTCATATCCTCCACCGGGAAGGTTATCACTTTTATTTTGAACATAAGCTACTTGTGCACCTGCACTTAGCTTATTTGTAAGATTCATACTACCATTAAATGTAATATTATTCTTAGTAAGGTCAGTATTAGGAATTGCACCTGTAGCATCTGTATTTGTAATAGACAAACGAGCTGATGCTTTTTCTGATGCTCCTGAAAGAGCTAAGTGATTTTTAAAAGTTACACCTGTTTCAAAGAAATTCTTTACGTTATCCGGTTGTGAAACCCAAGGTGTTGCAGTTCTAGTTGTAGGATCGTTAGCATCTTCAAGTGGGCTATCAAATTGTTTTACTTTTTGTCCTATATCTAGTCTTGTTCCCCAGCTTTCATCAATTCCGTCCATTGTTCCACTCCAGTTACCATTATAAAATTCAAATGAATTAGCAGTACCATAATCTTCGTATGACTGAGCACTATCTTTATATATTTCATAATAATATTCACTACCGAGATAACCTTGTCCGTAATCATTTTGATAATTAGGTAAAATATAAACGTCATCAAATGTAACTGATGTTGTGTAAGATACGCCAATACCTTTTTTAGCTACTAAGCCTTTTTTAGCTTTTTTGGTAGTTATAAGAATAACACCATTAGCAGCACGGCTACCATAAAGAGCAGCAGCATTAGCACCTTTAAGTACACTCATTGAAGCAATATCGGCAGGATCAATGTCCATAGCAGCATTACCAAAGTCAACATCTCCCCACTGGGAAACTCCTGTTGAATAGTTGGATACAGGTACACCATCAATTACAAATAATGGTTGGTTTTCTGAAAAAGAACTGTTACCACGAATAACAATTCTGGAAGAAGAACCAATAGCACCACTTGCACTTGTAATTTGTACACCTGCTATTTTACCTGATAATGAATTTACCAAGTTTACTTCAGGAGCTTTTGATAGTTCTTCACCACTTAGTTCCTGAACTGAATATCCCAGAGCTTTTTTCTCACGGGAAATTCCAAGAGCCGTAACAACAACTTCATCGAGTCTTAAAACATCTTCTGCCATTGCAACATCAATTTGTGTGTTGGTTCCAATGACTTTTTCAATTGTTGCCATTCCAACAAAAGAAAACTTAAGGACATTGTACTTTTCAGGAACTGAAATCTTGTACATACCGTTTTTATCGGTAGAAACACCTATCTGAGTTCCTTTCACAACAACTGTTACCCCAGGTAATGCATAGCCTTCTTTTGCACTTGTAACTTTTCCTGTTACTACCTTTTCTTGGGCATTTGCTACTTGCAATCCTAAATAAAATAGAAGTGCAAGTAAAATTGTAATTTTTTTCATAATTTAATTTTTTAGTTTAAAAAAGTTTAAGGTTTGTTAAAAGATTTTTTTTAGCAATTATATATTTTAGGAAGTGTCAAAATAATAATTGTTGCTTATAAGAAATTTTTTCATAACTCATTAAATGATTTATAAATTCAACTACAATTATAGGAGTTTTTTTTGTTCTAGCAAGGGAAATAATTAAAAAAATTTTAAAAAACTTCTTTTTTCTCTCATATTTACTATTATTTAATATACAAAAATAGTTAAATGTTTTATTAATTTGGTATAAAGTAAATCTTGTATTTAATTATATCCACAATCTATAAAGTGCTGTTTTTGCATTTGTTATAAATTAATATTTTATACATACTGTAAGTATTTAAACTATTATTAGTTTTGCAACAACATTCAAACAATTACATTTGTTGTTATACAATAAACTTTTACAATTATTAAATTTTTATGCAAGAAATCACGAATAGCTACAAAAAATATGGAAATGGCAAAACAGTTTTAATCTTGCATGGTTTGTTTGGAATGCTCGACAATTGGCATAGTTTTGCCAAATTACTTTCAAAAGATTATGAAGTTTATATTATTGATTTACGAAATCATGGGCGTTCTACTAAAACAAATAATCATAGCTATAAATTAATGTCAAATGATATTTTCAATTTCGTTCAAAAGCATAATATTAATAAGGTATCAATTATTGGTCACTCAATGGGAGGTAAACTTGCTATAAAATTTGCTACACTACATCCCAAATTGGTTGAAAAATTAGTTATTATTGATATTCTACCAATAAAATATGAGCTTCTGCAAGAGCATAAAATAATATTTAAAGCGATTGACTTCATTGATTCAAATGACTTTTACAATAGAAAGAAAGCTGATTTAAAATTATCTGAAATAGTAAATTCAATGAAATTAAGAATATTTTTAATTAAAAATTTAACAAAAGATAAATCAGGGAAAATTATTTGGAAATTCAATTCAGTAGCTTTAAAACAAAATATTCAAAATATTTTGGGTAGCATCAAAATTGAAAATAAAATTCAAATACCTACATTATTTATTAAAGCAGGCAAATCCGATTATATTTTCAAGGATAAATATAATTCTATTAAAGCAAGTTTTGAAAATTCTAAAATAATAGAGATCAAAGACAGCACGCACTGGGTTCATGTTGATAAAGCTGAAAAATTGCTTAATATCCTTACTAACTTTTTAAAATAAATTTTTAAAGGAAGTTTTAATAATTGGGAAATAGGATGCTACAGACAATATAATAGAAGTATGTCTTCGTCAGACGAAGTCAGTGGTTAATTTTATTACCCAACTCAAGTTTCGCATAATAATTCCGCATGCTAACATATTCATTATCTAACTGTTATATTATGTATTTTTTCTTAGTGTAAATTGTGCCTTGGTGCCTTTGTGGCAAGATATTGATAATTAGCCACGAAGGCTCTAAGACACAAAGAATCACAAAGTATGAAACAATTCATTATGGAATTATTATACTATTGATTTTCTTTATGTTATCACAACTCGACATTTAATAAGTTTCCGAATGTCAATTCTTTATATTCAAATGCGAAACTTTAGTTACCCAATAAAAATATCATAGAACATAATAGTTAAATTAGAATATATATGGGAGGTTCTTTAAATACATTTCTTTTAAGAAACAAAGATAATGAATAAGATGCAAGGCACAAATTTTTCTGAATAGCCGTCCGCGTGTCGCTGAAGCTTTAGCGGAGGCACAAGCTATTGAGAAAAATTTTAACGCAGTCAGTTTGTTTATTATCTTTGTTCCCAAAGGGTTTTCAGAGTTTTTCATATACTTCTTCAAAACTTTTTACATTATCCC